>CAZMVS010000236.1:0-9865 GCA_964569525.1 uncultured Planctomycetales bacterium | reverse complement strand
CAATGGTCATCGTAAATTGACAGGTGCCGCCCGCGCCGAGCCAGTTGCCTTGATCGACATTATTGATGCCATCCAGGTCCACTTCATACGGGGCGGTGGTGGTTCCCGACCAGGTTACGTTGGAGGCGGTATAGCCATGCGCCGATTCGGAAGCGGCGTCACCAACATCCAACTCATCGGTGAGCACCGACAAGGGCTGGTCAATTTTGTAGTACAGGGCCAGGCTGTCGATGTCCACGTCGTATTCGTTCGATCCCCCGTGTTCCATGCCCGCGCGGATACTGTTGGTAAAAGGAATGGTATCGCTGAACAGGTAGCGGTAACAGGTGTTATGATAATCGGGAGAGACGGTAAGGTTATACTCTATGGGCATGCCGTGGACCGGTTGTGTGAAGCGGTCATATGAGAAATACCAGCCTCCGTTATAAAAGTCCTCCGCGCCGGTGCCGTGGAGGGCGGGGGTGTCACTGCCATCGATAAAAATACGTTCGTCACCTTCCAGGTACCCTTGGTTGCCCGAATAGCCCCGCCAGGTTTGCACAATACCAACCAGGTGTCCCGCCCCGGTTTCTTCCAGGAAGATATAATCCTCGCCAGTGGCTGGATGAGGATCGTGATTGAAGAGGGCATGAAATTTCCCGATGCCCGTTTGCGGTTCAGCTAACGTCGTATAGCGCATGGTGTAACTGACGTTGTCCACTTGCGAATCGCCGTTATTCGCCAGTTCAAGTTGCGCATGATTATCGAAAGGCATGGGGAAATAACTGTAGTAACGGGTTTCATCATTACTGATTCCCGCGGGCAGGGCGTCCACGGTGGTGAAAACTTCGGAAGAATATTCGAACAGGCCGGCCCCGAAAAACGGCCCGAAAGGTGCATCAACGGCGGCGGGGAATTGGTCGTCCCATATCGCCCGGAGGTGAAGATCATACGCCAGGCTGTCGGACATGGCGGGAACATCAAATTCGATTTCCTGGATGATGCCCGGTGATTGAATGTCCGCCAAGGTGACCGATCCATTGGCCGGCACGTTAATTGTTCCCGTCAGTGTTTCCTGTCCGGTATCCGGCTTTGGATCGGTTCCGGTGGCGTTCCATATTCCCTGGACTTGAGATACCGATTCGTTGCCGGTGAAAGTGGTTACTCCCTCGGCGTCGGCATAGCGATGATAGGTGATGTTATAGTAGTTTTTGCCAGCCGCGTTGGTGCTGGTGATTTTGCATCCGGAGCGAAACGGCATGGGGACGTAGCAGTAATATCCGCCGGAGGAGTCGTTCTGGTTGCCGACCAGCGGTTTGACAAAGGGAGTGAAATTTCCGCTGAAAAAATCGGTGAAGGTCATTTCCACGGCAGGGGTATCGGAGCCGTCGAAATAAATGCGAATAATACCATCGGTTTGAAAATTTTCCGCGGTGAACCAGATGCGATAAACACAGCCGGGGCCCTCGACGTTCAGCATGACCTTTTCTTCACCTTCGATATCGAGGTACTGGTTGCAATCAGAATTTCCGCCATTGCGGTCGTAACTTGAGGCTTGGTAGGGCCGTGTTCCGGTGTGAATTTCGCTCAGCTGATCGAACTGTTCCAGTTTGTTTACGCCCACCGGTCCCGTATCAGCCGCTTGGGTGAAGAGGGGGCATAGAAACATCAGCAGGCATGAAACACGAATCCCTCTGAATAAAACCATGAACCCCTCCAGAAGGCATAGCCATCTTCCCCTGTATATTACCATAAACGGGATGATACATAAATTTATAAAGTATACTGAATATTTATCGATGGATTTTGACACAGTCTTTACGGCCATCTTTATAAACAAGGCCTCCTACTGCAGGTAAAATTGCGGCAGAAGGCTTTTTTATCGGAAGCTTTAGACCGTGAACCGTGACCTCGAAATTCTCAAGGCAGGCACGATGCGTCATAGGGTGTATTCGAGCCGCTGAGGCACTGGATGAAGGCATTGGTATCGTCTTTATCGACGTCGCCGTCGGTATCAAAGTCGGCCCGTTCGCAGCCGGTGGGGTAAGAAATGTTGGTACCACTCAAACACAGTTGGAAAATCCCGAAATCGGATTGATCTACGTCGCCGTCGTCGTCAAAATCGGGCCCGAAATGAGCCATAGCGGAGACCTGTGCCGGATCGGAAGCATGACTGCCGGCGTCAATGGCAAAGGCGGCATAATAATAGGTGGTTCCCGCGGTGACGGTGGTATGATCGAAGGCGTCCGCGCTGCCCGGCTCGGCAGTTCGGTAAGCGAGCAAAGATCCATTATCCGGACCGGTGGGGAAAGTATCAGTTCGATAGCGAATCATGGTGGCTTCGAAATCCTCATCGGCAGGATTGGTCCAACTCAAATGATTGACCAGGGAGCCGGGCGTGGCGGTGAAATTGGTCGGGGAAGCGGGGGGCGGATCGAAATTGGAAACGAAATTTATGTTCCCCAGATAGTCGTAAACGATGCCCAGTTCGTTGTTATTTTCCAGAGCAGCGATGTCCGGCCAGCCCTGCCAATCACCGGTATCGACCGTAGGTTGGGTAACGGAACTCCAGCTTGATCCGTTCCAAAGCATGTAGCCGATGGTACCTGTGTTCAACCAATGGAAAGCGGCGTGGACGTTGCCGTTGTCGTCTTTATCGAGGTTTGGCCAATGGCCGGCGACCATGTACTGGAAACTGGTCCAGGTACTGCCGCCGTCGTTGCTGTACCCATAGCGTAATTGACCGTCACCGATCTGATCGAAGGTAACCACCATGACCTGGCTGGTGGTCGGGGCGGCGATTTTGGGAAAGGCGATGAAACTGCCGTCGGTGAGAAGAGTCTTTGTAGCTTGCCAGCCGGTAGCGGTTTTTTTGCGATACAAAAGAGAGGTGTCCGTGCCGACGATGACATGCAGATTATCCGCGGAGTCGATGGAAATATCCGGGCGCTGATAGTAGGAATTGCCCGCGGAAATAATAGAGGTTTCGCTGCTCCACGATCCGTTGTCCCAGACTCGGTAAATAACCGTGCACGGTCCGTCGGCGGCGCGGGTGTAAATCAGGTGAATTTTGCCGGCGGAATCGATGACCGCCTGGGGTTCGTCCTCGTCGTAATAGCTGGTAGTGGTTATTTGGGTTCGCTGCCAGCTGCCGTCGATTTTGATGGAATGATACATATCCACTCTGTCACCGGCTCCGTCGCCGGGGAAAATAACATGCGGGCGCCCCTGGGCGTCTTCGATGACCGCGGGTCGGAAGGAGAAGAAGTTGGCCAGTTGTTCGTGGTCCGTCCAGTTACCGGCCGCATCCCGCCGGGCATACCAGACGCGGTAATCAGTAATGTGGTAGGCGGTATGGGCCCCGCCATCGGCGGCCGGTGCGATTTGGGCATTGGTTGAATCTTGCTGAATGATAATTGGTTGCGTCCAGGCGAAGGCGTGGGTGGCCAATCCCCCCAGGCAAATCAGTGCAACACCGAGGGCCGATAAAAAACACGTATGACGCTGGGCAGGAAATGATTGGCAGATCATTACAAGTTCCTCAAAGGCAATACGGATAAGGCAACAAATAGATTTTCACAATTATCTTGACATGTTTTCGATCCATTTTCAACAAAAATAATTCAATACTCGTATTCGCGAATATCAGCCTTGAAAAAAGTGTTTATGCCCGAACCTTCGGCGAGCGAGAGCTACGGATTGCAAAAAGGGTCGGCTTTGGTTATCGCTCCGCTGTAGCAGCATTGGAATATGGCGAAATCGGACTGATCGACTATGCCGTCACGATTCAGATCCGCGGCGATGATATCGCTGTCATCCGGAGTCAGCGTGCAGCCGAAGGGCAGGTTCTGCGGATCGTAAGGAATGCCCGGGGCAGTTCGGCATTCGTCGAAGACTTCCAGGTCGTTAGTATCCACATAATCGTCAAGATTGAAATCGCCCGGCACGTTGGTCGTTTTCTGGCTGTAGAACCAGACGGTTGGTTCGAGGTATGTGTTTTCCGCTCGAAGGCGATACCAATATGTTTGTCCCGGGATAACGGAGGAATCGTCAAAGAAAGTTGTGTCATCCGCCGGTTCGGCCAGCAGAGTCCATAGCCCGTCGTCAATGCGGCGTTCAAGGCGATAGTTTTCTTCGCCTTCGGTGTCGGCCCAGGTCAATTGAATAGTGTGATCGTTGATACGTATGGCATCAAAATCGGCCGGCGGTGTCAGATAAGGACGCAGTTGAGCGACGAAATAATCGTGTCCGGCGCTGGTGGAGCCGTCAACTTTCTTAAGCCAATAGCCGTTACAATCTTCGTTGGCGGAAACCGGATCATCACCTATCGTGTCGCATTCATTGCAATAGGTATTCCAATAAAAGATCCATGGGCAGCCCCATTCGTAAGCGACCTCGGCAGTCATGCGGACGATTTTGTGCTGCTTGACCGGGCCAGGGGCGCCCCATCTCTGGGCGGGAGCGCCGAACTCGGTGATAGCTATATTTTTGTCACCCCAGGGGATACCGTTGGGATCGGGTACGGTTGAATCAGGCGCATGGGCGGCGATGTAATCAAGGGCATCGATCAGTTCCTGGCGCGTGCCTTGCTCGTCGGTACCCGCATCGTTGGTGTTATCCCATGCCGAATAAGTGATCAGGTCCATGTTGACATAGGGAAGGACATCATTGGTCACCGTAGGACGGCCCTGCATGGCCATATCCACGAGATTGACTTCGGCGGCGGCGTACACGTTGACATCGCTGTCGGGCACGTCCAGTCGAGCGTCATTGACCCCGTTCTGCCGGGCGGTGTACCAGCGGATCATGCCGTCGATTGCGGTCTGGTCGGGATCATATTGCTCAAACTTATCGTACGTGCCACGGAGCAGCCAATCACTTTCCCACGTGCCGAGGATAAAGGTCTTTCCGGTCCCGTCGTAGGTTTCGAGAAGGTATCGGGCAAGGTCGTAGAACTTCTGACGTAACTGGGCTGGATAAGGATCAGGGAAGCCGTGGCGGAACGTAGGCCCTTCAACGATAGTCAGGACGTAGGTATCGAAAGGCCGGCGCAGAACTTGTTGGTAATATGGATGTTCAGCCATAGCTTTGGGAGTGGCGAAGGAAACGGGCCAGGTGGGACTGTTCCATTTATAGTAGGGTATCGGGTTGTCGGACATAAACCAGAGTTTGATCGAACGTATGCCGTTTCGAGTGACTTCAATAGCCCCTTCGTTAAGGAAGTCATGTGATGGGTCAAAAAAGTAATCGCCGGCGGCATGAGTGGCTCCGAGGTAACCGGGTGGATACTTGGGAGTCGTTTTGTAGAGTGTTACCTTGACCGTATCGATGTAGAAATACTCGTCAGGGGATCCAACCAGGCGAAAGTCGGCTCCACCATCTTGCCAATTGCCGAAATAGGCGTCCGTAATCTGAAACGTTTTGGTTTTCCGTTGTTGGGTGTTGCCCAGGTCGATACTGCCGGCGGATTTGTAACTGTTATGTAGGGAGGTTGCCGGATCATATGAATCGTATTGCAGGCTAAGCGTGCCAGTACCGAGGTCGTAGTATTGAATTGTTATGTCGATACGCGGTCGGCTGCCGGAGTTGATCCAGGCATCGTCGGCGTTGAAATAAAAACAATTGTCTTCGGCTGGATCAAGGTTTCGACGGACCAGACGATAACCGATCATTTCGATACGTGTATCGCCATCGAGTATTTCCGCGCCCTGAATGTGGATCAGCCGATTAGCGTTATCCTCGCCAAGATCGAGAGTGAGTTCAGTGAAGACCGACGGCTGGGCGAAAGCCTGGATTGCGCCGGTCAAAACAAAAGCAAATGGCAAAGTATAAAACACAAACCTATTGGCACGCATAAGGGCCTCAATGGGATTTTAGGTATTAAATTATCCCCGTGAAACTTCATAAAATTATAAACAGCTAACAGTCGATCCGTAAAGCTGACGCTGGGACCGATATTATGACACTCCTTGCGGCAAAAGTGGAGATACGCAGATATATCGAACTTTCTCCTGTAGGCGATAACATGTGATCGCGGCCACGGTTCAGGGATCATCGGCTTTTTCCATGACTGTATAAATGAAGCCCCTCCCCTTAAAGATCGGGTTCAAGGTATTCCAAGAGGCTGTTTCATTGATTTTGTTTTAAGGGGCCGGGATCGTTTCCCGTCACTTTTTCCACGCGGACGTGATCAATGTAGTAGGTCATGTCTGATTCCCACACCGCGCTGATTCCAAAAGCTACCCAGATCTTCCCGTTCATGTCGGAGGTTGCATTGGCCTGGAGCTTGTAGGTTTTCCATCCCGCGACAAGGTTGGCGGGTTGGCTGGTGTCGAAGTCCTCCTCCATAGTCGGAGGCTCGTTTCCCAAATACATGGCGACCAAGGCGATTGTGTTGAAACTTTCTGTGGGACTCCAGAATTCAATGGACAGTTGCACCGGGTAGGTGGTAGTCGGCTCCACGGTCAAGGCTTGCATGAGCCAGATCGTGCCGTCATCCTGATGACCATCCAAAAAATACCGGGCGGAGTAAACTCCGTCGAAACTTTGCTCGTCACTCTGCTGAATCGACCAGGGCATCGGGTGGCCGGGATTGGTAGGATCCTCCGGCACATCCGCTCCCTTTTCCCATTCGCCCAACCCGTTTTCAAATCCTTCTTCCAGAAGAATAGGGCCAGTAGTGAAAGACCAGACCTTGCCGGTGTTGACACCCAGATCGTTGCGTTCATTAATTCGCCAGTAATAGGTGGTATTATCATCAAGGGATTCCGGATCGTAGAGAGTTTCCGACTGGTTGCCGACAAACGGCGGGGGATCTGTGGTACCGAAGTACACGTCATGCGAAGTGGCTGCGGTGCCCGAACTCCAACTTGATGTCGTTTCCGGGTTGATGCCGACGGCCTGGTCAGGAGGATTGGGATTGAACGCATAATCGGGGACCATGTCCTCAACGGGCTGGTTGGTGCAACTTTCGTCGTAAGGAACGCCCGGTGCGCTGGCGCACAGTTCGAACAAGGCCAGGTCATATTGATCGACATCGGCGTCGCCGTCCAAATCCGTGATGTTACAAGCGGAAGGCAAATCCTTCTGTTGTTGACCGCTATAACAACGTTGCAGGATGGCAAAGTCCGCCTGGTCAACGTCGATATCCTCGTCGAAATCGGGCACGCGCAAGGCGGTGGTCGCGCTTTGGGCCGGGCTTATGTTTTGTTGAATATTAACCAACTTCGACCAGGCGTAAGTTTGAAAGAGGAATAAAGCCAGGCAGAATATGGCGGCGCTTGGAATTAATAAAAGATATACATGCCGGCAGGAACGAAGTGCGTGGCGGGTCATGGCAAGCTCCTCAACAGCTTAGCGGCTCAAGGTAGCAAGTACGCACAACACCTTTATTATACTCGCCATTTTTCAATTCAAGTTCACCGAAAATATGTTTTTCAAAATCAGGTCAAGCGATAGTTACTGAACGCTTTCGAAGTAAAAAACGGCCTGCCGGGGAGAATGGACCATTGCCTTATTGACTTGGCCCTGTGAGATCGGAATTGACGTATTTATGGAGGTTGATTGCAGTCCTGAGATCAATAAGGCCGATCCGCTTGACTTGAGCATTGTCCGAAGGGGCCGTATATTCGCCGGAGTTATCAGGTGGGATATTCTCATGTACAAGGGAGACTTTAATGCACAATGCATCCATGTCCTCGCGGCTTTCCCGTCAAGGCACGTTGATTTTGGCGGCCATCATCAGCCTCTGCATTTTTCCTGCATTAAACAAAGCGGCGGAGAACAAGAAAGCCGGCCTAAGTTTCGTCAGGGAGGTTTCCGATCGCTTCCCGCAATTCGAGGTCCCCGGGCATGAAAAACAGATGCTTCTTTTGCGGGAATTGTTCTGGCATCACATGCAGCCGCCCGCCGGGCCGTTAGCCACCTTGTGGGACGAATGGCTAAGTCGCTCCACTCTTTGGCCCGTGGTCGATGCACAAGATGGCGTGAAAGACATGCGTCCAAGTTGGCGGCAGGCGCTGGCCGGTCGTATTTTTGAGGCCGACGGCTATGTAGCTACTCATCAACATCCTTCCATCGCCCACCAGTACGGTTGGCCTTTCCCCTTTTGGAAACTCGGCGGGCAGGGCGTTTGGGGTTGGCATTTTTCCGTACCTTCATTGGGTCCAAACTGGCACGGCGTGACCGCGCGCGATCAAAAGGGTTGGTCACTATCCAATGGCAAAGACATGGGTATTAACGAAGGTTTCTGGAACATTGAACTTACCAACGCTGACGCGTATGCCGAAACACCTGCAACCGATATCAGGGATTACCAGGCACCGTTCATGCAATTGCGATGGAAAGCAAAAGGCCTAGAACAGGCGGAACCGTATCTGGCCTGGAAAACCTCGGAGGACACCGAGTTCTCTCCCGACCGCCGGGTTTATTTTGATCCTGTGTCATCTGACCAAATGAAAACTACGATGATTCCGGTATTTCGTCATCCCCAATGGAAAGGGACAATTACCGGTCTGCGAATCGGATTCGGCAACCCGTCAGCCGGCGGCAAGGTGCAAATAAAAGCGTTGTTCACTCAATACGACACCCGTCATTCAGTGAATAATCCCAATTTCGTGAAAGGCTGCATCAATTATTTTAATTGGACGCGGGACCTGGATTTCCTGCGCGAGCAGATTCAACAAATGCGCCGCGCGCTGGCTTATGTGATGACCGTCTGCCAAGCCGATGAAGAAAACGTTGTTGTGGTTCCCTTCGTCGGTCACGACGGTTTGCCGGGCATCATTTACGATGAAGAAGGCAAAAAACATCTGAACGCCGGTCACAGCATCGGGCATAACTATTGGGACATTTTGCCCTGCGGTCGAAAAGACGCCCTGTCCACAATCTATTACTACGACGCGCTGAAGGCCATGGCTGAGCTGGAACAGCGTATCGATGATAACCCGCAGTGGAACATTCCTGAAGATCCGAATCGTGTTAGCCCGGAAGCACTGCGCGAAAAAGCCTGCCGGGTGCGTGAAACTGCCTCTCGTATATTCTGGAATCCTGAAAACAAACGGTTCGTGTTAGGCATCGATGACAACGGTGAATTTCACGATTATGGTTATACGTTCGTCAACGTGGAGATGATTCACTATGGTCTGGCCACTCCCGAGCAGGCCAAGGCCGTTTTTGCCTGGCTCGACGGCGAGCGGATTGTGGCGAATGATACTTCCCAGGGTGAAGACATTTATCGCTGGCGGTTCGGGCCGCGCTCATCTACGAAGCGAAATCTGACCTGGTATTTCTGGGGCTGGTCCAATCCGGAAGCATTGCAGTTTGGTGACCAGGTGCAGGACGGTGGGGCGGTCTTGGGCTTTTCCTATTTCGATCTGATGTCACGATTGAAAATTTTGGGACCGGACAATAGCTGGCAGCGATTGCAGGAGATCCTTGCCTGGTTCGAGGACGTCAAACAGGCCGGCGGCTATCGGGCTTATTACAGCGTTGAAGGTCGCGGCTCACTGCAAGGGGGAGGAAAGCCCGGCGGATTGGGCATGGATCAGGAATTTTTCGAAAGCATCCTCGTGCCCCAGGTCGTGTTGTATGGATACCTTGGATTCCGGCCCACGCCTGAAGGTTTTGCCGTTGATCCGTGCCTGCCCTCGGATTGGCCTTCGCTGAGTATCGATCGAATTCGCCTGCATAACCTTATTCTTTCCATTAAGACCACTGGTGACAAAATCGAAGTGCATCGCGAAGGGAAACCGTTGCATCCGTACACGGTCGAATTGCCGGCCGGTAAGTGGAAGTTGACCTTAAGCGATCAGGATGGCCGAGTTCTGCGGACGCTTGAAACCGGCGACAAAGATTCACATAACAAAATTCGCTTTGAATGGGGCGA
>CAZMVS010000235.1:0-7283 GCA_964569525.1 uncultured Planctomycetales bacterium | reverse complement strand
CGAGCGAGGCAACAGTTCAGGCTGTTGTCTCGCTTTTTTTATGCCGTCTCCGATTTTGTAATTCGAGAAATGCCGGAACCGGTAAAACAGCAGAATCACCTTTCGTCAGGTTTTCAAATACCCTTCTGCATTCCCGATCACCAGAACCAAATCGGGCAAGGAATTCCTTGTTTTTCTTAGCCCCTATCTTTGTAAAAGTTATAAATACAAGCAATCTGCGCTCATCATCGCTGAATTAATTCCCTTCCCTTTTACCGGGCTGGACAGCCTTTTTGGACCTAAATTATTATATAATTGTCACTTAAAGCAAAAATTCACTGATATGATAAGCTGCAAAAGCCAAGAAAAAATCAAAAATTCCGCTTTTCTATCCTCTCTAAGTTAACACTCAAGTGGCGTAAGATTTTGCTTGACATTAAATATAGGGAAAGGTAATTCTAGAGGTTAGGTCCCAAGTCTTTTTTCAAGGTTTGAAATTCTAACCTTTTGTGGGGGAACACATCTGGATTTTTCTTTTCAGGCATTTCGATGCCAGTTCCTCTTGGTACACAAATTTTCAACTCTTTTTCTGGGAGGGCAGTGTAATGAACAAGTCACTCTATCGGACGGTCTTAGCAGTCGGTTGTATTCTCTGCATGACCGCAGGGTTGTTTGCGCAAGGTCCGGGTGCGTTGACGTGGACGTTGGAAGGAACGTCCGGATTCACCACCGACGGGACCAACCACGACAAGGGGAACCGCATGATGTTCAATGACGCGGTCATTGACGGTGACGGTCGGATTTTCACGACCGCCAACGTGCCGAATAACAACGGCTCCCCGTTTGGTGCGGTCACCATTTATGAGCCGGACGGCTCGGGTGGCTGGAACGTCACTGACGTCAACGTGGACACGGCCGGCTATCCTGGCGTGGTCTGCAAGTTAACAGTCGTGGACGGCAAAGTTTACGCCCTGCAGAACTACTACTGGGTTGAATGGTGGGGATGCGACGAAGACAGCTGGTGGGGCGGCGGATCTCCTCCCCCCGACATGCCGGAGGTTTTACGGCAGGACGACCGGATCATCCGGATCAATTCGGATGGCACCGTGGATGAGATTTACAACAGTGGACGGGCCATTGGCGATCGGATTGTGGATATCGCTCCCGGCCACGGCGAAGGCAAGATTTACATGACCATGACCGGGGACAACACCAACTTTTTCAGGCGGATTGATCCTTCCGGCCCCGGGCCGTACAGCGTGGAAAACGCACCGCATACCGGCGACGGCTGGGGTACAAACCACAGCCTGCGTGACCTGATTCCCGCCGGCACGCTGGAAGACGGCAGCCCCATGTGGATTTCCTTCAGTTACGATCGCGGGCCGACCTGGCGTGGTCCCGCGGGCATGGGTTGGGACAGTGAAGATTATCGCCGTACGGCATCTCTGCCCGACGGTACCCTGGCTGAGGATGGCACCAACTGGGGCTGGGAATGGATAACCGAACTGGCCTACAACGAGGTAACCAAGCAGTTGTGGATCGGCTCCAAGAGCTGGATGCACTGGCAGTGGGCCTGGAACCGTCACGGTCCCGAACCCGGAATCAATCCAGCGGGTGGCGCCACCGGCGGTGCGGACACCATTCAGCCGGATCCCGCGGACGTAGCCATTTATGAGACCGAAAAACCGCCGGCAAGTGATCCGAATCTTGATGGTTATCAATGGTCGGAGTTCGACCTCTTTGGTGCGTACTGGGATGATGTCGTCCCCAATCCGATGACCGCCGAAATTCGTTTCCGGATCAACAGCTACAGCACTTCTCCGGATCCCACCTATGCCGCCTATATCATGCGGTTAGGTTTCTACGGTCCGTACAGCAGTGCGCCAAACTCACCGGTGGGCATGCTTTACTTTGACGGCAATACCGGGCATTTGGAACTGCATCAGCTGAATCTCGTCGGGACCGCCCATACCGCAACAGTGTTGGCGGACTTGGGCGCGATCAACACCGGTACCTGGTACGCGGTCCGGTTGATTTTGGACAACTCCGCCCTGACCGCCAAGTGCTACTTGGATGGTACGGAGAAGTACAATGGAAGTATTGCGGCGTACGGCGACTGGTTCGAAGGCCGGTTTGATTTCGGTTCGGCGGTGGACGTAGATGGGTGGGCCTTCGGCGCTGACACTAATCTTTACGTCCCCGGCGACGAGACCGCGTCGGTCGATTTCGACTATGCGGCTTGTGCGCCGGGCGTGTCCATGATTCCTCCGGACAACAGCCAGTGGCTCAACGGTCCGACGGACGAAGGCGGCTTGGCGGCCAGCTTTATGGACGGCCGGGTCCAGCCTGCTGAGTTCTTGCAAACCAACATCACCGTACGGTTCAATGGTGATCCGGACAACGAAAGCTTCTACACAACGGTCGATACGACGAATAATCGTTATTTCGGACCGACTGGATGGAGTGTCTGGCACCATAACATGATCTTCCCGGCCACTACAAACCAGCCGGTCGGCGGACAATATTGGTGCAGTGCCTTGGAAGTGAATCCCAAGGATGGTTCGGCCTACATGTCTTGGAGTGGTGATAATGGTTCCGAGTATGGTGACTATTATTGTGCTCCGGGCGACTGGGGTCCGGTTGGAAATATTTACCGTATGACCAAGGATGCTTCGACACCTGCGGACCAGGATCTGGCGTCCAACGTACTGGGTGCTCCGCAAAGTGGTCACTCCACGCCGGCCAAGGCGGACAACAAATCGCATGTGGAAGACATTCTCTTCACCGGCGACAAGGTTTACGCCCTGGTGGTGGATCTCGAGGACGGGGAGTACAACCTGTTCTCGGCGGACAACCCGGCCGAAGACGGTGCCTGCTGTCTGCCGACCGGCTGCCAGGAATTGTCCGAGCTGCAGTGTCTGGCTGCCGACGGTGTTTACCAAGGCGACGGCACGACCTGTGCCTCCGTGGATTGCGAATTCCAGGTCTGTCACGATCCCTTCGCTGATGCGGATGGTGATGGTGACGTGGACCAGGATGACTTCGCCCGGTTCCAGATATGCTACACGGGCGCCAGTGGCGATCCGCTGGGCACCTATCCGCCGCAGAATTGTGATTGCTTCGATACCGATGACGATGGCGACATTGATGGAGATGACTTCACTGCATTCCAGGCATGTGCCAGCGGTCCCGGTATTGCGGCGGATCCGAACTGTGATTAACGCCCTCCCGTTCTCCGACCGTGTGGTCTGAGAGCAAGTGAGAGAGTTCAACGAGGCAATGGCCCGAAAGGGTCTTGCCTCGTTTTTATGCGCTTTTGGACAGTGGAATTTCAACGCACCACAGGAGTTACCAGCCCTGTCTCGTTTCTAGTGTAATGGGAAAATTTCGGGGCAAGGGGGATTATCTCTGTCAAATTGGGTAAATTAATTCAAAAATCATTATTTTTCATAGGCATAAAGATTTTTCAGGCCCTTTTCTGTTTGGGGCTAATTTCTATGAGGCTTTTGTCGCCTGGTATGGGCGTGTTCGGAAAGACATGTTATCCACTATGAATTTATAAAATTTAGCGTCCCAATATATTTATTTTTTACTCGCCAATAATTACCAGAAAGGAGAATAAATCGCCATAAATTCTTATATATAAATCGTTTATACAAATAACGCATTCTTCGGGAACCTTAATGACAATCAAAAAAAGGACGGTTTTATAGTAGCATTGCCTGCCTTGCTCATGTATAATGCAATGCACCCAGTTAGTCAGGGGAAAATAATAATTCTCACATTATGAGCAGATAAAGAAGTTACTCAAAAGTTTGTGTTTAAAAACATGTAAGATTTGTATTTCCAAAAATAGCAAAAAATTCTTGACACGCACAAAGCGGACTGTTAATCTGGGAAGGGCAAGTCGGGATAGGCATCATTCGGATGCTTTTAGTTGGGGAAAGAGGAGAGAAGCAGAATAAAGAAACCACACACATTAACAAGATACACACTTCATCACTTCAAGAGCGGATGGGGAAAGATGGAGGAAGGGAAAGAGAAGCACATTCCTTCATTCATATATAACTATCCGCGGGCGAGTTGAAAGGAGGCTCGGAAAGAAGCACATGTCTGTTTGTTATTTTTCAGTTCTAACACTTTGCTTTGCTTAACTGGCGTTCAGTAAGCAAAGGGAAGGAAGGAGGAAAGGAAGCTATGCGAAAACTTTCTATTGCAGCACTTATTTTAATGTTGACCGGTGCCATGGCTTATGCCGCCCCGGTCTACACGGAAACGTGGGACTTCGAAGATGGTACTGTCGGTAGCGCGCACCCGGACTGGGATGCCGGTACTGTCCAAGACACTGCTGCCATTGTTGGTCAGCCTTATCCGGACGGCAATCGTTTGTATTGCCCCGACGGAACCGCCGCCAATCACAGTCTGCCGACGGCCACTAACAGCTTCATCTACGAAGTCGATATGTACACCGATGCCGGCGATATTAATGAGTTCCAGGATACCGGTATCAGTTATTTCTACATGAACGAGTCCATGGACGTGAACGAAGCGTGGCTCCACGGTGACGACTGGACCACGTTGTATTTTGGTGATCCGTGGTTGCCCAATCCGCGGCCCGGAACCGCTGATGATTGGAGTAATTATCAATGGCAAGGGGGTGGTGGCCGCTCGTTGAGCGCCTACGACAGCGCCGGCGATGAACTCGGTAAGTACTACATGGGCGACACCGCCTGCGATTGGAACATGCCGCAGGTCGCCAATGTCGAAATGCGCATTGAGTACAACACCGCCGATAACCCCGGCCGCGTTGAGATTTGGTTCCGTTCTCTCAACTACGACAACGTCCGTGCGGCGCAAGGCGAATGGCTGCAGCTGGGCTGGAACGGTTCGGAAGAATCTTTCTATGACTTCATTCTGCCCACCGATACCGCTGGCGATCCCTATGACGTCTTCCAGATTCAAATGGGTGGTTCCAGCTCTTGGAGTCAGAGTGCGTTTGATAACGTGTACTTCGAGTCCGGCGACAACGTCACCGGTTTTGCTGGTGTACCCGAGCCGGCCACCATCGGCCTGCTGGGTCTGGGCTCCTTGGTCCTGATCCGTCGGCGTCGCCATGCCTAATCGTTTTTCGCGCAAGCGTTAGACGAAAAGGTTGAACGCTAAAAACCAACGGGCTGTCGAAGATTACTTCGGCGGCCCGTTTTTTATTGCGCCCATAAAATGATTCGTACGCCGAGGATGCGGATTTACCTGTCTTGCTCAACAATTTTTCATCTCCAGATCTCTTCTGAAAAACAACCAATATCTTTGCCCGGTTTGCGTCATCTAACCGCTCCACGGATTAAAAACCGTGGAAAAATTGAACCAAAAATATCGAAGCAGTTTCAAAACTAAAAAAGCTGGTTATCGGATACGGGTACTCAATAATAAAAAGCCAACACTTACCGGCCGCCGAGCGAGTCTTAATGGGAAAACCACACACTTCACTTTGATCGCAAAGGAGAGGGGAAAATGCACATTCCTGTGTTTAAATCGTACGCATGAACAAACAAAAAGGAGGAAAGAAGATTATGAAAAAAACAATGCCTATTGTTGTTTTGTGCCTTATGTTCGCGGGGACACCTATCTACGGGGCTCTATACTATACGGAAACGTGGGACTTTGAAGATGGGACCGTCGGCAGCGCGCATCCGGACTGGGATGCGGGTACGGTGGAATCCAATGCGCCTTTCAGCGGTGTTCCCTATCCGGACGGCAATCGGCTGTACACCGGTGACGGTGTTGCCGCCAATCACAGTCTGCCTATGGCCACAAACAGCTTCATTTATGGCGCCGAAATCTGGACGGACGCCGGCGACATTAATGAGCTTGAAGGTTGCGGCCTGGGCTATTTTTACCTTGACGAGGGTAACACTGTTCGCGAAGCATGGTTCGAGGGCGATGGCTGGACCACCTTGAAGTTTGGGGATGGTTATCTGCCCAATCCACGGCCCGGTACCGCGGATGAATGGGACAATTACCAGTGGCAGGGTGGCAGCGGCCGCTCGATGCACGGGCTTGTAACCGATCCGGAAATCTGTGGTCCACCGGCGGAGGACATTGGTCAGTACTACATGGGCAGCCTGGATTACGATTGGAACATGCCGCCCGTCGCCGAAATCGAAGTGCGGATTGAGTACAACACCACGGAGTGCCTCAATCCGGGTCGAGTAGAGTTGTGGTATCGCTCCCTCAACTATGACAACGTTCGCGTGCCAGCTGGTGAGTGGTTGCTACTGGGTTGGAACGGATTCGAAGAAACCTTCGGCGATTTCATTCTGGCCACCGATCCGGATACCGGTGAACCGTACGAGGTCTTTCAGATCAAGCTCGGCGGATCCAGTGCCTGGTCGCAGGGATCCTTTGACAACGTGTATTTCATGTCCGGTGACAACTTGGAGGGTCTCATGGGAGTTCCCGAACCGGCGACCATCGGCCTGTTGAGCCTGGGTGCCCTGATGCTGATTCGTCGGCGGCGCCATGTGTAGCTTTCGTTCGCTTCTGCATGAGACGAAGGTAAAACTTATTAAACAACGGACCGTCAAGAAAATGTTGGCGGTCCGTTTTTATACTCGATTTCAAGTCAGATGCCATCCAGGTCACCGGGCAACCGCTCCCCTCAAAATTCATGAAGACGTTGCGGCGGACTTGTTGCCTTCTCTCGATAAGCAATATCTTTGTTCTTTTAAGAACATCTTACCATTGCAGGGAAAAACCACAAAAAAGTAATCCAAAAATATCCAGGTAGTTTTTGACTGCAACAGGTGGTTATATAATTTGAATGGTTAATAATGAGTTAGCACCAGGCAGCGAAAGAGCTTGGGCGGGAAGGGAAAGATGTATTTTTTGATCAGACTCAGGGAGAGGGAGGAGATACGGATGATAATAACCACTTAACCAGGCGATCAGGACAGAAGACATGAAAAAAATCATCTCTATGGCAGCCCTTTTGTTTTTATCAGCAAGCACCTTGGTACATGGGGCACCCAGCTATACGAAGTATTGGGATTTTGAAGACGGCGCGGTCGGCCAAAACCACCCCGACTGGGATGCCGGCACGGTAGAAAACACTTCTCCTTTCCAGGGGCTCGCTTATCCAAATGGTAATCGGCTTTTTGCCGGTGATAACGTGGCCGCTCATTTTAACCTTTCTTTGCCCACGAACAGTTTCATTTTTGGCGCGGAGATCTGGACCGACGCCGGGGACATCAATGAGCTTCAAGGTTGCGGGCTGGGCTATTCTTATTGGAATGAAGACAACGAGG
>CAZMVS010000234.1:0-2194 GCA_964569525.1 uncultured Planctomycetales bacterium | reverse complement strand
GATCAATGATTGAAACAAAGGGAAGGATTCGCGGACGGGATTGGAGATCTGGTTGATTACCTTGTTATCAGGAACATCCACGAAGGTAACTTGGTTTTTATCATAGAAAACGAGCGTTTGACCTTCTCGGCTGAAGCACGCGTCCTGGCCGCGGGCTTCAAATACTTTTTGACCATCGGCGGTATTCCACAAGCGGATGGATCGCCCAGAGACCTGCTCGCCGAGAGTTTCCGCACCAACCACCAGCAGGCGGGTAGCGTCGGCATTGAAATGCATATAAACAGGTGCGACCCGCTGGCGACCCGGTTCGGTTCGCAGGATGAGTAATTGTTCAGGCATGCGGGTTCCGTTGGGCATTTGCTGCCCTTGGCTTACATCATACAGGGTAATCTGGCCGATGCGATCGGTGACCGCCAAAATGGGCCGCATTGTCTGCGGGGAGAAAATGAAACCTGCAGGCTCGCCCAGGAAAGGAAAGCTCATTACGCCGCCGTTGTGCAGATTGAAAACCTGCAATACGCCTTTGTTGGAAATAACCGCCAGGAATTTGCCGTCGGCACTGAGTTCAACCGCTTTCCTGGTCGTGAAGGTACGAGGTTTTTGTGGTTGATCGGTGGAGAAGTCAAAGACCATGGCACGGTAGTTCGGTTGGTTTTTTTCTTTGGAAGCCGGTTGTGTCGTCGGCAAGGTCGGCTTGGAAATTTGACATAGAACGGCGGCGATGGGTACATCGTTGGCCAGACGAATTTCGCGAAGCTCGGGAAGCGGGCCGGCGGGTGTTTTTGTCAATGCCTGCCCGTTAGGATCATACATGTGCAGATAATCGCCTTGTGGATCGGTAGTAATTGTGGCCAAGGCGTTTCCACTACGGTTGTATCCGGCCCACTTCGGTTCTTGTGCCCCAGAAAATGTTATTTTATTGGTTTGATTTGTATCCAGGTTATGAATTTCCAGCTCGCCCGGTTTATTATTGATAGCCAATAAAGGTTTGTGGGGATGTAAGTCAAACGTTACGCGGGAGGCTTTTATTTCCAAGCGGGTAGTCAAGCGAGGTAACTGATGAAAAACCACACTGCGGTGCAAGTTATCCAGTTCTGTTGGTAGATAATCTTCAGTCAGGGCCTGGGCGTGCCAAAGAGCGGCTTTGAGGTAATCGTGTTGCTCAGCCCATTGTCGGGCCTGTTCGATAGAGGTCAGCTTTGCAGTAACAGGCGGGGAAGTCGGTTGTGGGCCGGCTGTTTTTACCATGTACCAGGTTACGGCGGTTAACGCTATGACCAAACCCGCGGCCGAGGCGATCAAGGTTTTTTTTGCTGCGGAAGAGCGCCGTCGCCACCATTGGCTTATCCTTCCCGGGCGAGGGGCATGAATGGGTTTGCCTGCCAGCCAGCGGTCGAGATCATCGGCCAATTTGCCTGCGGTTGCGTAACGCTGGATGGGATCTTTGGCCAGGGTATGGTGGACGATAGTTTCCAGACTGCGGGGAATAGCGGGGTTCTGCCGAGCAAGCGGTATTGGCGGTTGCAGAGTGATAGCCCGTAGCAGGGCCTCGCGGGAGGCGGCCTCATAAGGCGGTCTCAGACAAAGCATCTGGTAGAGGACCACGCCGAGGGAGTAAATGTCGGTACGGTGGTCCATGCCGATACGCCCCGCAGCCACTTGTTCCGGACTCATGTATAGGGGGGTACCCATCAATTCACCGGTCAGGGTGATGCTTTCCTCATCGATAAGCCGGGCCAGACCGAAATCAGTCAAACACAAGCGACCGGTGTGTTCCAGCAGGAGGTTGTCCGGCTTGATATCGCGGTGGATCACACCCTGGTCATGGGCGTAATCCAGGGCGCGGGCGATATCCCGGATCATGCCGGCGACCTCTCGCAAGTAATGGCGGTTTTGAATCAGGGGAACCGCTTCACGTATTTGCGGGACGGCGGATGTTTTTTGACCTGGTGTTTTGCCCAGGGATTTGCTTTGGCCGGGGGCTTCGATAATCGTTTCGGCGTCGGGATCGACAGGGCAGAGTTCTTCGCCGCGTTGTTTAAGCAAATCGACGAGGGATTTTCGGGGTTCTGCTTTCAGGCCGGGTAGCCAATGCATAATGCGGCCCAGCGGCCAGCCGTCGATAAGTTCCATGGCATAGTAACAAAGATCTTCGTCAGAGTGGATATGATAGACGGCCACGATATGGGGATGG
>CAZMVS010000233.1:0-12501 GCA_964569525.1 uncultured Planctomycetales bacterium | reverse complement strand
GGCCGATCCGCTGATGCTGATCGTGCCGCGGGCGTAATCGTGAACCGGAGGATTGACCTGGTCCCACATGGTTACCCGCACGTGATAAGGCGAGCCGTCCGGCTGAGGCGGGATATCGGCCACGTCGAGGGTTTGATCGAAAACAAGGGGATCGCCGCCAACGTCTTCTTCCTCATCCTCGTCTGCCGGCTGATCGAGGACACAATCGTTGTCCTCCTGGCAGTCCAGCACGAAGACACCGTTGACATACCGCGGGAAATCGCCCCGGCAGATATCCTCGATCTCTTCCTGAGCATCATCGCCGCTTAAATCCACGTCATTGGTTGGATTATTATCCGTATCCAGGATTACGAGCATCTGTGGTGCAAGATAACCTTCAGTACCCGGCTCATTGAGGGCGGTATTGGGATCGTTACCACAATATTCAATGGAGAACGTCTCGCTCTGGCCGACGGTCATATTCTCCACGGGGCGCAGGACCGAAATGGTCGGGGAGGGATTGTTAGAGGGGATCAGGTCACCCATCATAATCAGTCGGCCGGTAGCCACCACAATTTCCGCGGGATTAACGCCATCGGTAACCCTGGCTATCACGCGATACGTCGTTTGCTGTAAAACACTGGTATCGTAAGAATAGGTATCCCCGCTGCCGTCGAGATTTTCCGACCGGCCGGAAAGAATGATGATTTCGTTCCCGTTATCCAGTTCCAGGTCGGGATCAAGGATTAAAGAAATGACCGCGTCATCGTCCGGGTCTTTATCCGTCCATTCAAAGGTAACGATATCACCGACGCTGGCAGTAAGATCCTGCTCGGGGACCTCAAAGGTAAATCTCGGCGGGGTGTTGCCATCCACCCCCGGTGCCGCAGACGGCTCGCCATCTATTGTCGGTGGAGGGCTGACGGGATCGATCTTATTATCAAAGCCCGGACATCCTTGCCCAATCAACAAAGGCAAGCTTAGCAGGAACATAAGCACCACCGGTACGCCGATCCATTGGCTCCGAGATTTTCCCAGCATGAAAATTATCCCTTTTCGAAGAACATATTCGCCAATCAGGAGTGATGGCCGTGGGGTTGTCGCCAGATTACAGTGCCTCCCTGAGTTTCATACCGCCCAACTATCAGGGAAGCTCTTTTATGATAGAGGATTTCCAAAAGTCCGGTCAAGACGCTGACTTGCGCAAATTCCGGTTTATCGGTGAACATGGCAAATAAATATACGGAAGAAGTCTATTTTTTCCCATACCGCGTCATTGGGAGACTGCGAATAGTTAACGAGTCTGGGCCAGCATACGGATTTCTTGCATGGCTGCTACCGAATCCGGCTGCTCGAAAATCGCGGAGCCTGCCACCAGGGTATCCGCCCCCGCTGAGGCCACCGCCGACGCTGTTTTCGGACCGATCCCTCCGTCCACCTCCAAACGCTGATCTGGGCGAAGCACAGAAGCAATCTCTTTTAATTTATCCAGTGAAGTTGTAATAAATTCCTGGCCGCCAAATCCCGGCCAAACACTCATCACCAGAACCAGGTCCACATCCGCTATCACCGAGTTAATCGCGTCGGCGGGGGTGTCGGGATTCAGGGTAATTCCCACCCGGGCTCCCAGGGATCGGATGTGATCAATGACCTTTCGCGGTTGGTCCGTCACTTCGATATGAAAGGTCAGCAGGTCTGCTCCCGCCTGGACAAAGGCCTCCGCGTATTTCATAGGATCGGTGATCATCAGGTGAGTATCAAAAAAGAGATTGGAGACCGGGCGTATTTTTTTAATTACCGGTACGCCGAAGCTGATATTGGGCACAAAATGGCCGTCCATGACATCGAGGTGCAATATCTCCGCCCCGCCCTGTTCGATCTGACGGATTTCGTCCACCAGGCGTGAAAAGTCGGCGGATAAAAGCGAGGGGGCAACCCGTATTTTCGGCTCAGCCAGAGGCCATTTTTCTTGCGACTTTCCGATGATACGATCTCCTTTTTTCAGGGGTGAAGGTCGGATACCCAAGGCTCATCCATGAACAACAGATTCCAGTATACCGAATACGGCAGTTCCGGCCCATTTAATAAGTGGCCCGGGTCTTTCGAACCCGGGCCACATGGTAAATTGGTGCAAAAAGATTTGAATTTTATGCCTCGTCGAGCACTTCGACAGCCTTGAAGGCTTTTCCTTCCATGAACTCCAGGCTGGCTCCCCCGCCGGTACTGACGTGACTCATTTTTTCTTCCAAGCCCGCTTCCTTGACCGCTGAGGCACTATCCCCGCCGCCAATGACGCTAATGGTTCCTTTTTCAGTTGCCTCAGACAAGGTGTGAGCGATGGCCATGGTGCCGGTATCAAAAGGCTTGACTTCAAACACACCCATGGGGCCGTTCCAAGCCACGGTCTTGGCGTCCATCACCAACTGTTTGTACGTCTCGATGGTCTTCGGGCCGATATCCAGTCCCTGCAAACCGTCGGGAATATCACCTTCAATGGTTTGTGTCTCAACACCTTCCTTCAACTGGGCGGCAGCCAACACGTCAACGGGCAACTTGAGCTTGTCGCCACCTTTTTCCAGCAAGCGTTTGGCCTCATCCACTTTGTCCGCTTCGACCAGGCTATCGCCGGTCTTTTGCCCCTGGGCCATCATAAAAGTGTAATTCATCGCTCCGCCAATCAGCACCTGATCACACTTGTCCAGCAGGGCCTCAATCACGCCGACCTTGTCCGACACCTTTTTACCACCCAGGATTGCCACGAAGGGACGCTTGGGATCATTAAGTGCGTCGCCAAGATATTGCAATTCTTTTTCGACCAGGAAACCGACCACCTTGGGCTTACCCTCCATGTGCAGGGGGACGGTAAGCATGCTGGCGTTATCACGGTGGCAAGTTCCGAAAGCATCATTGACGTAAACATCCGCCAACGAAGCAAGCTGCCCGGCGAAATTGTCCTTTTCCTGGCGGAGTTTATGATCGTCCGCGGCATTCTTATCCTTGATCTGCTCGGCGGCATGAAAACGCAGGTTCTCTAAAAGACAGCATTGCCCATCTGACATACCGGAGACGAGCCGCTCGACTTCGGAACCGATACAATCGGAAGCGAAAGCCACCTGCTGCCCCAGTAGCTCGGTTAACCGCTCCGCCACCGGTCGAAGCGTCCACTTTTTGTCCGCCTCCGGATCTTTGCCCTTGGGGCGTCCTAAGTGACTCATCAGGATCAGTTTTCCGTTGCTCTTAAGGACATGTTGGATGCTCGGCAGGGCCTTGCGGATTCGGGCGTCATCCGTGATTTTCCCGCTATCGTCCTGGGGAACATTAAAATCAACGCGCATCAATACCCGCTTTGAGCTGACATCGATATCGGCAATCGTTTTTTTCGCCATTATCATACCTCGCTTAATTAACAGAGGCCTTTTTGTTTCCCATGAATCGGAAAGTCGGCTTGCCTCGGCCTGTTTCGACCTTGCCGATCTTCCGCGCCGGCCACCCCTTCTCGACCGCGTTCATTCTATGGTGGTCGCCGTACGGTTTGTATGAAAAATCGGCCGGCAAAATATGCCGGCCGACCACTCGTTCATCCTATATGCTTTATATCGCCGGCATTGACGACGCTTAGAGCAAGCCTTCTTTCTTGGCCATGTACTTCATCAGATCAATGACGCGGCAGGAATAGCCCATCTCATTATCATACCACGAGATTAGCTTGAAAAACTTGTCATTCAGCTCGATACCTGCGGTGGCATCGTAAATACTTGACAAGTTGCAACCGATGAAGTCGCTACTAACCACGGGGTCTTCGGTGTAACCGAGGAATCCCTTCATCTTGTCGCTCTCGGAAGCCGCCTTCATAGCCGCATTGATCTCTTTCATCGACGTGGATTTCTCAGTCCGGACAGTCAGGTCCACGGCCGACACGTCGGCGGTCGGAATCCGAAAAGCCATACCGGTCAACTTACCTTGGACTTCCGGGATACACAGCCCCACGGCCTTGGCCGCACCGGTCGAAGCAGGGATGGCATTTTGGCTGGCGCTTCGGCCGCCGCGAAGATCCTTTTTGCTCGGTCCGTCAACAGTTGGCTGAGTGGAAGTCATGGCGTGGATGGTGGTCATCAATCCCTCGGCTATACCGAAGTTATCCAAAACAACCTTGACCACCGGCGCCAAACAGTTGGTCGTGCAACTGGCGTTGGAAACGACCTTATCCTTGGCCGAATCGTACTTTTCTTCGTTCACGCCCATTACAAAGGTAGAGATTTCTTTGTCCTTGGCGGGCGCGGAAATGACCACCCGCTTGGCCCCTGCTGTCAGATGCTTGCTGGCCCCATCCATTTTGGTGAACAGGCCTGTGGACTCTACCACATAATCAACGTTTAAGTCTTTCCAAGGCAACTCGGCTGGATCTTTAATTGAGCAGCATGCGACCTTCTTGCCATTCAGTATCAAATTATCACCATCAGCTTTTATTTCGCCCGAAGCACGGCCGTGAGTCGAATCGTACTTCAACAGATAAGCAAGATTTTCCGCCGGAACCAGGTCATTGATGCCGACGAACTCAATATCCTTATCGTTCATCGCCGACCGCAGAACCAACCGGCCAATACGTCCGAAACCGTTAATCGCTACTCGAATTGCCATGAAACTCTTCTCCCGATGTTGTAAGGCTAACTTTTCTCACATCCTCAAAGTATGCGCGCTAATCAATCGTCGGCTTCCTACGCAGAAGCCCCAGGGAGAGGAAAAGATACGAATAACCGGGGCGTGGGTCAAGTCACCCGTACAGACGCCTTATCAGAACTGATAATTTTATGGACCAATGGCGATTGTGTTTTGACGCTGTGAAACCCGATACAAGATGCCTAAAGGCCACTATATCTGAATCGATCCCGTGTAATTTAAAATTAAATATATGCG
Source organism: uncultured Planctomycetales bacterium (assembly GCA_964569525.1). GTDB lineage: Bacteria > Planctomycetota > Phycisphaerae > UBA1845 > PWPN01 > JAAYCU01. Next base: position 7,608 of record CAZMVS010000233.1, on the reverse strand, counting down.
TTATTAATGCACACAAGCGGCTCGATCAAAAAATTTCCATACTTCCACGGACCATTCAAGTCTGCCGCTCGAGTCGGGCAAGTATAGCTACCGGTTCCTGGTTGACAGCCAATGGATAGATGATCCCCGAGCCGATGTTTTCCTGCCTAATCCATACGGCAGCGGGATGCGGCGGTGGTTATTGCTTGAGAAAACCGCGTTATCCATCAAAAACTGCCCTTGGCAAAAAAACACCCATAGACAAAGCACCTATGGACAAGACAGACGAGTAAAGGTCCGCTTTTATGCTATTGATATCAAACAGGGCCAATTTGAAAGTCGGACTTCACTCCCTGACCCCTAACATGGTATAATTGAAAAAAGCGGAGACCATTTTTTGTTCAGGATGGGAAAGGGAATGTACCAAATTTATTATCCCAACCGCCTTATTGTGTGTCTTGCAGGATCTTGAACCAAATGGTCTGCCATTCTGTGCACTTACACACTGTCTGTTCGTTTTTACAGCAAGGAACCGTTCCATGTTTTCAAAACATCTTCATAGCATCGTTATCTTCGCCATCATAAGCCTCATGACGACTACCGCGTATGGAGAATGGCAGACAGCGCAACTGCTCAATGATACCAGCGAGGCTGGCCATGACGTTAAGGAACCGAAACTAGTTGGATCAATCAACGGGGGGTTTCATGCCGTTTATCGATTGGATGCGGGCCACGTTCGTTATCGGCGGTACGTGGGCAGCCTTCAGCCGGTGCGCAACGCGGCGGACAATTTCTGTTTCAATGCGTTCATAGCTGAAGCCATGAACGGCGACGTGCATATTACGTGGGAAAGCTGGACGGGGGATACACCTGAAGTCGGCTGGTCTTATACCACGGATTACGTCAACTTCAGCGCATTCCAGGAAATTACACAATCCGGCGGTCAATCAAAGTTTCCTCTTGTCGCTCCATTCGGTATGGGCGGCAGCGATGATGTAGTTATGAGTTACTGGCGGTCCAATACCCATTCCTTGCAATACAGCCATTTCGACGGAAGCAGTTGGAACGGTGATCTACCCACCGGCCAAAGTTGCGGCCACGAATACGGTGTCCATGGCATCGCCCGTTCGCCGGTGGACGGATCGGTTTGGCGGGCCTTTGACAATAGCGATTACGTAGCCATCATGCGTTACAACGGCACGGGGTGGGAAACGCCGATCAACTTGTATTACCAGGGTTTTCACGCCCGTCAGAAAGTAGCGGTCAACGATGCCGGTCAGGTCATGGTTTTGTGGGACATGTCTTTCGACGACGGCAACATTTATTCCATTCTATACACCCCCAGCCAGGGGATCGGGCAACGACAGATTGTAGCTCATGCACCGGACACTTGGAATATCGCTTTAACTTCGATTCCCGGTTCGAATGATTTTTATGCCGCTTACACGACCAATGGTTCGCTCCGCGCAGTCGGCAAGCGATGGTCGAACGGAAATTGGGGCAGCGTCGAAACCATATCCAACGGACTGCCGGAATCAGGTGAGGTTTTTAAGTTTAATCCGGTGTTGAGCGCGGATCCCCTGGGGAGTGGCAAGCTTTATTGCGCGTTTGAATACTGGGGCAGCGGCAAACCGCAGGCTTATTATAATATTAATCCGGCGGGAACCGGGCTGCCTTATGAAGCGGTGGTGGCTGATTCCAATCTGCCGGACACGATCGCAGCGGGCGAAACGGTAGAGGCCAGTATCTCTTATCTAAACACCGGCACGGAAGCGTGGGATACAACAAACACGCGTTTGGGCACTTCGAATCCCCGCAACCGCAGCAGTGCATTTTATACCGCCTCGGATTGGATCGGCGCAAATCGCCCCACCGCTGCTGATACCGCAGCCAATCCCGACCAGGTAGCAACCTTTACATTCCTGGTCACCGCTCCGACAAGCCAGGGGCAGTACACTGAAGATTTCGAACTGGTTCAGGAATCGGTTACTTGGTTTGAAGCCACCGGCGACGATTTCACCTGGAACGTGACGGTAACAGAACCCAATGAAGCCCCGACACTCGATTCCCTCATCCTAAGCGATGATCAACTCATAGCTGGTGCAAACGATCCTTACAGGATCACCATGAGCGCAAGTGACGGCAATGGTGGGGGTGAAGTGCGGGTTATGCGATGCTTAATCAACTATCAAGGTGATCAGGCCGGCCAATACCGCGGCTACCTGGCCTGGGGTAAGACCGAAGCGGACATCGGCGAATGGGGTGGCTTGGAGAACTGGCAGACCTGGCCGGTCAATAGCGGCACGGGCTATTGGGGTATTCGTACGGACACTTACGGAGGCACCAACTACATCACGCCCGCTTCAGCAACCGAAAACGTTAATGGTGATACGAGAACGGTTATGTTTGACTTCAGCGTCAAATTGTTATGGCAAACGAACGGTCCACATGCAAGCAATGATATCTCCGGTATGTGTGCCGACCGGTATGAAATGGTTAATTGGCAAAATTTCGATTTGAACTTCGAAGTATATCCCTTACCCATCGAGATTCCCGACTTTGATCGGGATACCGACGTGGATATTGAAGACTTCGGTCAATTTCAACTTTGCTTTAGTGGTCCGAATGTTCACCAAACGGATCCTTATTGCGAGCCTGCCAAACTCGATGCGGACACTGACGTCGATCAAGAGGATTTCAATATATTTATCAACTGCCTCAGCGGGGCAGATGTTACAACAATATCCTCTTGTTTAAATTGAGCAGGCTTTTCAGTACTAAAATTGCCCACCCTTTTTGATTCTTGTCAACAAGGACAAGACGCTTCGTATGGACTTATGTTTTGGCGGTGGCAGATACCGCTTCCAAGACTTCGGCCAAATGTTCTCGACCGATTTCGCGCCCATGTCGTGCCAAATCGCCCAAGGAAATAAAACCCTTGAGCTTATTGTCGGCATCGACCACGGGTAGTCGCCGAATCTTATTGTCGCGCATCATCGATTCAACTTGGTCAACGTCCGTATCCGGTTCGCAAGCATAAACCGGGCTGCTCATAATTTCGCGGACGGGCGTTTCGAAAGATTTGCCCTCGGCGACCATTCGGCAACAAACGTCTCGGTCGGTAACAATTCCTTGCAACCTGCCATCTTGATCCAAGACCGGCAAACAGCCGATATTATGGTCGTGCATTAATTGAGCGGCGATCCGACAATCAGTGGTATTCACGCAAGCCCATACTTCATGCGGAGCCATTATTTCTGACGCATTCATAATTCAGCTCCCTTCTAAAAAGGGTTTTAAAGATTTATTCGACGCGAAGTCCCCGTTTTCTACAAAATCATAGAGAGAGCAATAAAGACAGGCCAAGGAAATTTCTAAAAAGATAAAGAGAATGGAAATTTACTCGTTGCTCCGTGCTAACATTCGTATTTTTTTGTAGGCATGTTCAGGGATGTTTAATGGAAGTATTATATTTGACCGGTCAGGTAGCCAATGTCCAATAGGGTGACAGACAAACCTTGGATTATTACGTTCTCCAGAAATTGATATCCAACTGACTCCAACGTGGATAGGAAAGACAATTCTTTCTTTGCTCCTGTTGGCTCAGGCAAAGTTTTCTTATATGCTGCTTCTGAAAAAGGATGTTCCAGCCGAGGAACATTTAACAAGTCGATGGAAAGCGGCAATCGCTTAGGGATACTTCAGCAGTGTCAGCATTAGCGTGCATACCAATACTATCTATTTTTCTCTTCCTAGTCGTTTTGCGCTGGCCGGCAACCCGGGCCATGCCCATCGGCTACGTGATTACGGTGATTTTGGGGCATTGGGTGTGGAAAATGCCGTGGCGGGCAGTAGCGGCGGCCAGCATCAACGGCCTGATCATTTGTTTCATGTTGATGTGGATCATTTTCGGAGCCATCGTTTTGCTGACCACCTTGCGCAAAAGCGGGGCGATGTCAGCGATCCGTCGCGGTTTTCTGGATATTTCACCGGATCGGCGGGTTCAGGCCATCATCGTGGCCTGGCTGTTCGGTTCCTTTATAGAAGGGGCGGCCGGCTTCGGGACACCAGCGGCTATATGCGGTCCCCTGCTGTTGGCCCTTGGATTTCCAGCCATGGCGGCTTGTACGGTAGCGTTGATCATCCAGAGTACGGCAGTCACCTTCGGGGCTGTTGGCACGCCGATCATCATCGGTATGGGCAAGTCACTTTCCGCGGAAGCCTTACAAGCGGCGGCGGCGGCTGGGCTCGAAAAGGAGATGCTCTTACATCACATAGGGTTTTTCGCGGCACTGCCTCACGCGGTGGCGGGCACATTCATCCCCTTGATTTTGGTGTGCATCATGACGCGGTTTTTCGGGCGCAACCGTCGGCTTGGCGAAGGGCTGGAAATCTGGAAGTTCGCCCTGTTCGCAGGGCTATCGTTTACCGTGCCCTACCTGACCTTTGCATTTTTATTGGGGCCGGAATTCCCCTCGCTGCTGGGGGCATTGATTGGTTTGGCGATCGTTGTGCCGGCAGCTAAAAAGGGTTTTCTTTTAAAAGGTGTGGAGCCTTGGGATTTTCCGCATCGTAGCGAATGGGATCAGGAATGGACCGGGGCTATTGTCGAGCAGGCCGAAAACAACAACCTGCATGGGAAAGAGATAAAACTATGGCAGGCTTGGCTACCTTACGTGTTGGTCGCTGTGCTTCTGGTGTTGATCCGGGTTCCGCATCTTCCCGTATTACAGCTGCGGGAGCTGCTTGGTTCACCCCACGTCACCTTTACCTGGGACAATATTCTGGGCTTCGATAAGTTGGACCAGGAAGTTCGACTGCTGCAGTTGCCGGGGACGGTTTTCATGCTCGTATCGCTGGCCATGTTGTGGATACACCAAATGGGTCGTCAGCGTCTGGTAGCGGCATGGAAGGAAGCGGCACATTTGCTGGCCCGGCCGGCGTTAGCCCTGGTGTTCGCGGTATCCCTGGTGTGGGTGTTTATCGCCTCGGATATTAATGAACACAATTCAACTTTGGCCAGTATGCCGCTGACCTTGGCCGAAGGGATGGCGGACATGGCGGGCGGATCGTGGCCTTTCTTTTCCCCAATTGTCGGAGCGTTGGGCGCCTTTGTGGCGGGCAGCAATACGGTATCGGACATGATGTTCGCCATGTTTCAATACGGCGTAGCGGATAAAACGCAGGTGCCGCACCTGGTTATTCTCGGCTTGCAGGCTTTCGGTGGCGCGGCGGGGAATATGATTACCGTTCATAACGTGGTAGCGGCGGCGGCCATGGTCGGATTAACAGGCGTTGAAGGGTCATTAATTCGCAAAACAATTTGGCCGATGGGATACTATTTATTGGTCGGCGGGGTGCTTGGTCTTTTATTCAGTTATGTATTTTTCACTGCGATGTTTTGAGTTTCATTATTTTAGCGCAGCCTGATTTTATCCTGTCGATGATTTTATTTCTCCGGACATGCCTCTTTCCGTCTGCCTGCGGATCAAGCCACACGGTCGTATATCATCAGCAAGGTAACGCCGTTGCGTGTGGATATCTTCGACACGTTGGCATGTCCGGGGAGCAGTCTATAGGTACCTGCACCATAAATATTCCCGTCGGATTCGTATTCGCCTTCAAGGATATAATGCTGCACGGTCGCAATGTGGGCATGGGGAGTAATCTCTCCACCGGCATGCAGGCGAATCAACAAGGTCCTGGCCTGGTTCATCCCTTCGTCACGGAGAACTTTGACCTGCCCTTTTCCGGGAAACTCGGCCAGTTCCTTCCATTCCGTCTCCGGAGCATAAACTGTAAGCGTCTCCATCGTTTCTTCCTCCTTCAGAGCGGCGGCCCTTTTTTCAACCGTATTTCCAAGATTTGACCACACCAATTCCCCCTTTGTTCTATTTAATTATATGGAACGTCAGGTCCGACAAACCGAACTTTTTTTCACATCGCCGCTATTTCAAATATACACGATCAATCTGAAGGTATGGGCAGGAATTTGTTCGTACAAAATGCACCCAAGAATGGTTTTAAACCTGACGACAGGCAGCAATAATACGGTCTGCTCCGCCGGCACGCAGTTCTTCAAGAATGGATTGAACAACGCTTTCAGGATTTTTTATGCTCCCGGTGGCTTCGGCGAAAGCTTTTTTACCGCCACGGGGAGCTATGACGAGGGCGCGGCAGGAGAGCTGTTCACCGCTCACCTCGGCCAGGGCGGCAACGGGAGCCCGGCAGCCGGCCTCCAAGCGATGCAGGATAGTCCGCTCACACTTCACTGCAACGGCGGTCTGCTCATCATGAATGGCTTGTAAATATTCGATTACCCGTTTATCACCCACACGCCCTTCTAGGCCCAAGGCTCCCTGGGCCGGTGCGGGCAGCATGGTTTTGTAATCAAAGGGATGAGTGGCCATTTTTTCCAGGCCGGAACGTTTCAAACCAGCCATGGCCAAAACAGCCCCAGTGCAATCGCCGCGATGGATTTTCTTGATGCGGGTATCAATATTGCCGCGTAAACCGGCAAATTGCAGGTCGCTACGGATGCTCAATAGTTGTGCTCGGCGGCGTAAACTATCGGTACCAATGATGCTGTTTGGTGGGATTTGGTCGAAGGGGGTGCCGTCGGTAGAGATCCAGGCATCGCGGGGATCTTCCCGCTTCGGATAAGCCAGCAAGGTTAAACCTTCGTGCAAATCGGTGGGCAGGTCCTTGGCGGAATGAACGGCAAGGTCGATGGAACCGTCCAGCAGTGCTTTTTCCAGTTCCTCGGTGAACAAACCCTTGCCGCCGATCTCCGGCAACGGTTGGTTTTGGCGGCGGTCACCGGTGGTTTTGATAATCGCTGTTTCTATTTCCAAACTGGGATGGGCTACCTGCAGATCATCAACGACTATTTGGGTCTGAGCCCGAGCCAGTTTCGAACCTCTGGTGCCAATAACCAATTTATTTTTGTCCCTGGTTCCGCTCACTGCATAGCCTGGATAACAGCTTGAGTAAATTCTTCAGTGCCGGCGGTACCGCCGATATCACGGGTCAGTTTCTTCGGATCGCCCTCCTGAAGCACCGTGTCGTAGGCTTTTTTGATACGATCACCGGCAGCATCCTCGCCCAGATGACGGAGCATCATAACTCCACTCATCAGGCAGGCCAAAGGATTGGCAACACCTTTATGGGCGATGTCCGGTGCGGAACCGTGTACCGGCTCAAAGACGGCACAGGTATCCCCGAAATTAGCCCCGGGGACCACACCCAATCCGCCGACCAAGCCGGCAGCCAGGTCACTGACAATATCGCCGTAAAGGTTTTCCAACAGCAGCATATCGAACCGGGAAGGATCTTTGACCAGTTGCATACAGCCGTTATCGATAATGAGTTCTTCAAACTCCAGGGTGTCGGCGTAATCGCGGTACGTTTTTTCAACGCAGCGCAAGAACAGGCCATCCGATTTTTTCATGATGTTCGCTTTGTGGAAAACGGTGACTTTTTTGCGGCCCCGCCCGAGAGCATACTCGAAAGCAAAGCGGGCAATACGATTACAGGCCTCGGTTGTGGCAATTTTCAAACTTTGCACCACTCCAGGAACAATCTCGTTCTCCAAGCCTGAGTAGAGTCCCTCTGTATTTTCGCGGATGA
>CAZMVS010000232.1:0-16228 GCA_964569525.1 uncultured Planctomycetales bacterium | reverse complement strand
CGGCCTCCCCCACTCTGAATGACGAAGAAACTTCCATTCTGCGCAGCCATGAATTTACGCTAGTGCCATCGAACACATTTGAAGTGAATTGTTGGATATCCTCAGAAAAGGGAACCGCGCCGGAATCCCAGATCAGCTATCCTCCCGACGGTAACGACGGTGATATCGCCTTTATATGGTTCCACCATATCGAAACCGACGATTGGTATTATGCCGTTATCGATGCCGGCGTCCCGGGTGATCGGCGGTATGTTTCCGGAACTTCAGTGACCACGTCCGTTTCCTATCCCGCTAATTACGTGGATACCATCGGCGTCGGGGCTAATACCAATTTCGACTACCGTTCCGACTATAGCCAGTATGGCAGCGACCTGGATTTCGTTGCCCCCAGCAGCGGCGGCACAATTGACATTCCCAGCACCGACCGAACCGGATCCGTAGGATACGTCAGTGATGATTATGTGTATTTCACCGGCACCTCCTCCGCCAGCCCCCTGGCTGCCGGCGTGGCCGCCCTGATGTTGTCCAAGTCTTACGACCTGACCGCAAACGAGATACGTAACTTGATGCGCGATTCCGCTGACAAAATCGGTGGAGTATCCTACAGTGGCGGGTTCAATACATATTACGGCTACGGGCGAATTAACGCTTATAACGCCTTGGACTCGATCATTATTATCTACGTGGCAGCGGATTTCGACGAAGACAACGACGTGGACGCGGATGATTTCAGCCATTTCCAAAGCTGCGGCACCGGCCCACAGGTTCCCCAGACTGATCCCGCTTGCGATAATACCGATTTAGACAACGACGGGGATACCGACCAGGAGGATTTCGCCGTCTTCCAAAACTGCTACAGCGGACAAGACCTTCCCCCGGATCCGAATTGCGCCGAATAAGGGCTATTGATCAGGGTCGAGTTAAATTAAATCCGGGTCACAAATTCCCGAATTTAATCTTTCGTATCATCTTGCCGGCCATTCAGGAAGTATCGCAATATCACGCGTCTATCAACGTGCCGTGGCGGTCAGCTCCATCAACCGCGGGGCTGTTGCGCGGGCTCGAGTAAATTCCGCCCGAAAAGATTGGGCAGTCGCTGGCGAATCCAAATGATACACCTTGTCGAGTTGCCGTCTATTGGGTGGGCTGCTGTATGGAACCTTGATCGTATCATCAACGAGCACGGAATCAGTATCTGCATCGAACCCAGCCTGCCCGTCAGTATCAGCAATGATCCGTAACCGGTTAATCGAACGGTTGCAGCGCGGGGTATCATCATGACCGGCGGAGAAATAAATCTTTACAACTTTCACCGGCCCGCCGCTCACTTTCCACTCCACGAAATCGACGGAACCTTTTCCGCCATTGGGATCGGCAAAAATGGTAAATCCCGGGCCTCGATCATCATGAAAGGTCCCGTTTCGCCGGCCGTCGAACATATCTGCGTCAAACAGGTGCTGCAGGGCGAATCTTTCACCGCGTTTAATTTTCGAATGCTTGTTGATGGTAATCTTATCAAAGGCCCATAGATCGGGAGCGGGGCCGGCCTGGGCAACCGCCCGTTTTATTTCCTCAAGCGTGATCCGCTCCAATTCTCGTTGAAGCTTTCTGCCAATTAGCGAATCATCGGTCGGCAATCGACTTGCATCAGCATCACGAATAGCGTCGAGTTCCTGCTGGAACAACTTTGCGACTTCAGGAAACTGGTCAAGGATATTTTGCTTTTCCTTGGGTTCAACACCAAGATGGTAGAGCTGACGCATGGCCTGTCCCTGGTGATAGCGCCGCATGCGATGAGGTACACCATCGGCGAATTTCCCTTCGATATATTTCCACTGCCCACGACGAAGGGCAAGAATACCTTGCAAATTGCCGGTCACCATTGATCGGCGGGTAGAACCGCCTTTTCCTCCCGGGTTCAATAAGGCTTGGCGAAAACTGAAACTGTCGGGGACGGCCTGCTCAGCGGAGGGCACTTCACCCGCCAATAGGTCCGTTATTGTCGCAAAGCTGTCCATCAGGTTAATCATGACGTCGGAGGTCTTCCCTTCGGGAACTCGGCCGGGCCAACGAACAATATAAGGTACCCGCATGCCACCTTCCCAAATGGTGTGCTTGTCACCTCGCCAACTTCCGTTGATTTCCAAACCCTTGGCAATGGCCTGTTGCTCAGGCATCTGAGGATCGCCGGGGATTTCCCCACCGTTATCGCTGGTGAAAATAACCAAGGTGTTCTCAGCTACACCCATTTCATCAAGCTTGTTCAGTATTTCGCCCACGGACAAATCAAGGTCCTGAATAAAATCGCCATACGCTCCGCAGTTACTTTCCCCGCGCATCCGGTCCGAAGGCGTCGTTGGATGATGAACCGCCACGGGGGCAAAATAAAGAAAGAACGGCTGATCGGCGCTTTGCTTGTCCAGCCAGGCGACGGCCTTATTTGTCAAGGTTGCCATCACGTTTTTGTTGACCCGCTGCGGTGCATCAAAACCCATGTATTGCCGACCGTAAAAGGTGCGCGAGTAGGGAGAGATTTTATTTGACTCCAGGCCGTAGATATGGTCATTCTCAATATAAATGCCGGTGTAGTCCCCGTGGTTCTGCGGCACGGCGAAGTGATAATCGTAACCGAGCTCTAGCGGACCGGGACGTAACGGTTCGGTCCAATCCTCCGGCTGCATCCTTTTGTTGGTATATCCCAGGTGCCATTTCCCAATGGACGCGGTGCGATAGCCACGCCCTTTCAACCAGGAGGCCAACGTAGCACGTTCAGTGTCCGGCAACAGCGATTCACCAACGGAAACAACACCCCACTTCAACCGTGTTCGCCAGGGGTAACGCCCCGTAAGAATACCGTATCGGGTAGGTGTACAAATGGAGGCTGGCGTATTGGCGTCTGTAAAACGTACACCCTGCTGGGCGAGACCGTCGATATTCGGCGTACGGACCAGATCTTTACTGGCTCCGTAACAATTAACGCTCCCGTAACCCAGATCATCCGCCAGAATATAAACAATATTGGGTTTGTCCACCGAATTTGCAGTTTTTCCGGCCCCTTCCGCGCCGTTAACTAAGCGCGCACCGATCAGCATCGCGAAAAAAACAAGCACCCTGCTCATTATTACATATCTCCAAGATTAGAACCTAAACCGTTACAAATCCCCCCGATCCGTCTCCATGCCTCCAGAAGCCCGGCCGAAACAGGAACCACGCGTCCCCCCAGTGACTTCAACTTGCTGTCTATCTCAGCAACCGGAACCCACATAGGCTCAACATATTCCCTGGACAAAATGGCCCGTTGTCTTGTTTTCATGGCATATCCTGAATCAACCTGGAATATGAAACAGACGTCATAATTATTTTCCTGCGTATCGCAAATCAAAGCCACGCTGCGACAGGCTTGTACGCATGATGCAGGCAATCCGGTTTCTTCTGTAAATTCTTCTGTGATTTTTCGTGCACAATCGATTGTTCCGTCTTCACCTGTACAGGACTCATCAAGCGTGCCGGATGGAACCATCTCCCAATATCCCGGGTATTGCGTAACATCCTCCGCTCGACGGGCCATAAGAACAGCAGGCGAATCATCTATATATCCTACACATAATCCACAAACACCAACCGGCTGAACCGGCAAGGGAAGTTTCGGATTAATTCTCTTGGCCAGGAATGCCTTGTATTCAATAAAGTGCACGCGCAAATTAATCGTTTGATTCCCCCTGAACGAGTCGAGCTGCCAACCAATCATATTCGCCAGTCGGCCATTAAAAAGCGCAGGCCCGCGTTTATCCTGTTCCCTCCGCCAGTTTATCTCAACGTCGTCATAACAGTCAGCCAGGGCTTGATCCCATCCTGGGAAATCATCCAGCATAACGCGTACTTGGCCCAAGGCCGTTATTTGGTAGCCTGACATCCCCCTGGCCTTTCCTGCAAATCTAACAACTCGTTCAAGCCCTGCACCCGAACAACTTCATCCGAAAACAATCCCACGCTATCCTGGCCACAAACCACGACCTGCAACCCCGCTGCCAACGCCGCGCGCACTCCATTGACGGAATCTTCGACGACTGTTACCTCCTGCGAACATACTCCTGCTCGCTCCAAGGCCAACAAAAAAATATCACCTGCCGGCTTGGCTCGTTTTACCTCGTCACCAAAAACGCAATCAACAAACCAGGTATCCCAGCCACGGGCACGAATAAACTCCTCCGCCATGGCTCGCGGGCCGGCAGTGACCAACATCAATCGATACCCCCTGCCATGCAACGTTTGAATAACTTCGCTTGCCCCCTCCATAGGCAAGACTCTTTCCCGATAGGCTTGGCACAACAATTCAAGATAGGCTTCCTTCAATTCATGCTCGCTTGCGGACAAACCATATCGCCCACGCGTAAACCGGATAATCTCTCCCAGCGACGCCCCATTCAATTCGTCAAACTCTTGTTCCGATCCACGGGCATCATACCGGGTGAGAAAATCTACATATACTTGTTTCAAGACGGGAATGCTGTCGGCCAACGTGCCATCCAAGTCAAAGAAAATCCATGGTCTAAGCATAATCACCCTCACCAATACCATCACCGGCGGGAATTCCGCGCGCTGCACATCGTCCCTCAACGTCAGCTAAATGTCGCGGATGCAAGCCCCTGCGTTGTTGACCCGGGCGAAGAATGTCCATATTCACTCTCAATTCAAGCTTCTCCCCTTTTTGGATAGTCCGTATCGCCTGCAAGCCGCGCATGGCAAACTCTCGAAGCTCACCCTCCTCCTCTTGAACCATCTTGCTTTCGCTGCCCTGAGCCTGCTCCATCTCGCGAATAGCCTGAACCATACGTTTGAGTTCCTCCGCGGTAACCGCATGCCGATGATCGGGACCGGGAAGACCATTGTGTAACGTAAAATGCTTTTCTATCACCCTCGCCCCCAAGGCCACCGCACCGAGCGGGCCGATCAACGGATCGCGACTATGATCGGACAAACCCACGGGGATAACAAAATAATCACGCATGAAAGGAATGGAACGCAGATTCAAAGATGAAAATGGAGCCGGATACTTGGCGGTACACTGTAGCAACGTGACATTTTTCCCGCCGTTCTTTGAAAAATGAGCAAGGGCCCAATCGATCTCCTCCAAATTCGCCCCTCCGCTGGAGAGGATAAGCGGTTTACCTGTCTTGGCCAGCCATTCCAACAGAAACGGATGAGATATTTCGTAGGATGCAAGCTTATGCCGCTGCACAAAAGGATCGACAGCCTCGGCGTCGGCGATGGAAAACGGAGTGGACATAAATTCGATTTCGCACTGCGCACAATAGTCCGCCAATTCCGGAATCATTTCATACGGCATGGACAGGTCACGAAAAATCTCCGTAATCGGTTTGCGAACGCCGGCCTCGGCAAGATATTCCGCTTCGCCCGCGTTTTTTACGTACACCGTTTCCGGACGATAAGTTTGGAACTTGACCGCGCCGGCCCCCGCCTCAGCAGCGGACTCGATCAAAACCTTCGCCATCGCCAGATCGCGCGTCGGCTGCCCCATGCACCAATTGGAACCCGCCTCGGCAATGACGAAAACACTCTCTTGCTTCCCTTTGTCCGCCGAATATTCCTTTCCCCCTTCACGCACAAATCGATAGACAGGAACCTCCTCGCCCGTGTCCTCAACCACGTGCGTACCCGCCTCATGAAAAAGATAGCCGGCCCGCTCAAAAGCGCGAATGGAACGATGATTACTCCTCTTGATTTCTGCCACAATGGCCGGGGCCTTGTCGGAAAACATGCGCCGACTGATCCGCTCCAGCACAGCACTGCCAAATCCCTTGCCTCGATATCCAGGCGCAAGGTTAATACTGATATCAATGGTTTTTTCCGGAAATCCAGAACCCGCATACGGCCTGAAACGCAGGAAGCCAATCCGCTCCCCTTCATATAACGCGAACAGTGGAGGAAGATCGGAATAACAAAAATAATTATCGCAATATTCGTTCCAAAAGGATTCCCATTCCTTCGGTCGGCCATGAAAGGACATCCGCAAAGTATCCGGATCATTCCGCCACGTCATCACCAGCCGAGCGTCGGTTTCCACCTTCCGGGCTTCTTCGAAGCTGATGAACATGCCCATCCTTTCAACAATAGGGCCTAGGAACGTCGAACCACTATATATGCCATAACGTGCTCAATCCGCCTGTAAAAAAAGGCGCTCCTCCAAACATAAATAACGTCTGAAGTATCCCCACAACTTTATTACGTGTCAAAAATACATTCAGGAAAGTCGCAATGCGAGCATCGCGGGGATGGTTCTAATTCATCGTCGCCCAAAAGAAGGCGGGCGAGCTTTTTAACTATGACTTGTGCTTGGTGTTATGCGGGTTTCCGGGATTCGCGGGGGTATGCAGAGACTCGCTGCCGGCATGTGGAATCCCTTCCGCCACTTCAGCCTCCAGGCGTTCGCGACGGCGTATAGCCATCTGGCAGGCGAGGCGGATGGCGGTTTTCATACTTTCAGGATTGGCCATATTGCGCCCGGCAATATCAAAGGCGGTCCCGTGATCCACGCTGGTGCGGATAATCGGCAGACCAAGCGTCGTCTGGCAGGCGGTTTCAAAGGCCAACAATTTGATGGGAATCAGCCCCTGGTCATGGTACATAGCCACCACCCCGTCATACATCCCATGGGCCGCCTTCCAGAACAGGGTGTCGGCGGGGAAAGGCCCTTCAACGAACAGACCGGATTCATTGGCCATGGTAATAGCCGGTTCGATCACCCGTTTTTCTTCGTCCCCGAACAAGCCACCTTCACCAGCATGAGGATTCAGGCCGCAGACTGCAATATGCGGCCGATCGATGCCCATGTAATCCCGCAGGGCCTGCCCCATCAGGTCAATAGGCTGAAAAACTTTGCCGATAGTAAAAGAATTACGCAAATCAAAAAGGGCTTCATGAATACTGGCCAACGCCACGCGTAGCTTTCCGCCGACAAACATCATGGTAACCCGCTTAACCCGGCAAGCGTGAGCCAGTTTCTCGGTATGTCCGGGAAAACGATAACCGGCCAGGGCCCAACTTTCCTTGCAAATGGGCGCGGTGACAATGGCTTCGAGTGAACCTTCCAAGGCCCCATAGATAGCGGAATCAAGAAAACGCATGGAGGCCAGTCCGCCTTCGCTGGTGGCAGAGCGGACGGTTGGACTAAAAATGTTGAATTCGTCAAAGTCGGCTACCACGACACCGCTTTCGATGCGGCTGACCAATTCGTGGGGCAGGCGGAACCAATAGGGACTTATCTCAGCTAAATCGGCGGCATACTCAATGGCCTCGTCGAGCCCGTAAATAATGAACCGGCCCATGCAACGGATTTCAGGATCAGCCAATGCCTTGACGGTAACTTCGGCACCAACACCTGCTGGATCACCCATGGTCAGGCCGATGAGCGGCCGAGGATTCCGCCGATCATTTTCAGGAATGGACGGATTTTTCTTCGATCCAACCATTGGATCACCACCCGTTCTGCCGCAACATTTCCACCGTTAACTGTGAACCTTCCGCGGGCATGGCCTGGCGTTGAAGATAGGCCACGATCGTCCGGGCGACGATATCCGTCTCCACGTTCACTTGATCGCCTGGACGAAGCTCCCCCAACGTGGTCAGGTCAAGGGTGGTAGGAATCCAGGCCACCGTAAATCTATTGTCAATCACCTCGGCAACGGTCAAGGAAACGCCATCCAGCGTGATAGAACCCTTGGGGGCTATATAGGTCATTAAACCAATCTCGGGCTCCAAGGTGGCCACCACGCCCTGCTCGTCGCGACGGACGTCACGCACCATGGCCAAACCGTCCACATGCCCCTGGACAATGTGACCATCCAAAGGATCACCCACGCGCAAACTTGGTTCGAGATTAACCCGGTCTTGGGGTTTGAGAAGGCCTAGTTTGCTGCGGGAAAACGTTTCGGGGACAACGTCGAATTCTATCGTGGT
The DNA here is from genome assembly GCA_964569525.1 of uncultured Planctomycetales bacterium. GTDB lineage: Bacteria > Planctomycetota > Phycisphaerae > UBA1845 > PWPN01 > JAAYCU01. Next base: position 8,251 of record CAZMVS010000232.1, on the reverse strand, counting down.
TTGATCACTACTGGTGACGGTAAGACATACCCCGCTTACACAAATGCTGGCCCCGTGTTCGATGGGTCGCGGCAGGTCCGGAGCATCCAACGTAAACCGGGTAGCGTTCGATCCCGGACGGATCGACCGTACCCCACCGGTTGCCTGAATAATGCCCGTAAACATAAAAACTCCAATACCATTCAGCCGTCCCCATCATAATTCTTCAATTCATGCTAGCCCGCCGATGCTCGAAATGTCAAGTGAGGGCAAAACCGATACCAAACCGGCCAAAATCTGGGATTAAAAGCTCTGCAATCAAACCCATGTCAGTTTTTTTGGCATACACACAGTTTTTGCCCAGCCCGGTAAATATCACGAAAACAACAAAGAACTAAACAAGCTGGATCTTTGATTCCGCGGTTTTTAAAGGGTTAAGATACACCGGCTGGCAATCACTTGCATTCAATTGAAAAAAGCCAAAAAAAAATTTTCACCAATCTCCTGTTTGATAAGCGTCCCAAGCCCGGCCGGCAGCTCCGATAAAACCGGCATCGTTGCCCAACGTGGCAAAGGCGATCTCCGGCGCATCATCGAAAAGCTGCCAAGTCAGTTCGCTGAAATATTTTCTGATCGGATCAAGCAAAAAATCACCGGCGGCGATCAAACCACCTGCCATGACAATACGCTGGGGATTGGTCAAATGCTGCATGGTAACCGAAGCCACCGCCAGGTAATAACAAACGCGGTCCCAGACGTAACCGGCCAGTTCGTCACCGTCCTGAGCGGCTTGCACAATGTCCTCGGCCATAAGCATCTGGCCGTCGTTCACTTTTTGCTGCAGACTGCTCTTGCGCCCTTCAGCGATCAATTCTTCCGTCCAACGGGCCAGATTATAAGCAGAGGAATACGCCTCAAGGCATCCCTTTTGACCACAGGAACAGGCTCGACCACCAGGTTGAACGTAAACATGACCCAGTTCGGCCCCGTTCTCGAAATAACCACGCAGAAGCTTGCCTTCGGTGATAATCCCCCCGCCTACACCGGTGCCCAGGGTAAACATAACCAGGTCGTTCACGTCTTTACCCGCCCCGGCCCAGAATTCACCCCAGGCGGCAGCGTTGGCGTCATTCTCCAGCGTAGTCTGCAGACCGGTTCGCTCGGCAATCATGTCCCGCATGGGAACGTCGCGCAAACAAGGAATATTCCCCGGCTTGATCACCACGCCCCGACGATGGCTCAAGGGTCCCGGCGAACCGATACCGATACCAATAACCGCCTCACGCTCAACGCCCCCTTCACCAATAGCCCGTTCAGCCGCCTCGGCAATATTGTTGACTACCTGCTCCACCCCCTTGTCCGCTTCGGTGGGAACGCTGAAGTTACAAAGCACGTTGGCCTGTTCGTCCAGCAAACCCGCCTTGAGATTAGTCCCCCCGAGATCAATACCCACGCAATAAGCCATCGCATACATCCTTTATTGTTCTACAAGCGAATAAAAATATCGGTAATTCCGCAAAGACGTTTACGCAGCCTCGCCTCACCGGAAACATCGTACTGGCAAGCGTTGCGGTGCTCAAATGAAGGTGGGGGGTGAAAAACTTGATCACATGCTCATTTTTTCGACAGCGATGGCAGGGTTTGCCGGAGGCTCTGCATGTAATGCTCGATGCGGCTGCGCTGATCGGGAGACAAACGTCGACCGCCGAAAACCAAGGCGTAATAGGCGTGTACAATTTCAGGAGCTTGGTAAAAATGCTCGGATTGACCGGTCAGCCAATCAGCATATTCAGCGGGAGTTTGATCGGGGGAACGTTTCCAGCCGGCCTCGGCCAACAGGCGGCAGAAACGGTAATAGAATTCCGCTTCGGGCGGCCGATGCCAGCCATGCCGCCGGGCATGGTAAAAACGCGTGAACCAGTCGGCCAGATGACGGGCAATCAGAACCAAGGCATAGCTCACCATGACCACGATCGCCAATACCAACAAGCTGAATACCCAATAAATCATCCGCTCCTTGAAAGTCATGACCAACTCGCCCCCGAACAATTCATTAATAAAAGCAGCCACGGCACCGATGATAGTCTTTTCGTCGCGAGTAGGGCGCAACAACCATTCCTGGAAACCGGCCAACAATTCCCGGCGAGAAGTATCATCATACGACATGACCTGGCTGGCCCAATAGAATTGCACAAAATCCAGGTACTTGTTCATGCCGGCCAAAAAACCATTTTCCCTTTTCGTAATCTGTCCACCTGGTGGAGTCGGGTCAAAGCGAACCCAATCCATGCCGGGAACATAAACCTCGACCCAGGCATGGGCGTGCTTTTCGCGAACGATATAAAATTTCCCCAGCGAATTGTAATCCCCGCCCTTATACCCGCTGACCAAACGCGCGGGAACACCGCTGAGCTGACACATTAAGGTCATCGCCGAGGCGAAATATTCGCAATGTCCCTGCCGATGCTCCAGTAAAAACTCTCCGATCGGTTCGCGACCGGAAGAAATCCGTGGAGGACTCAGAGTATATTTAAATTCCTTGGACTTCAGAAATTCTTCGATACGCCGAGCAAACTCCAAACGCTGCTGAGGTTGATCCAACGAACCTATATTGTCAGTCACTCTACGAACCAAGGCCTTTATTTCCCCCGTCCGAGGCAGAAGGGACGATGTAACATCAACAGTTATTGCCGATCTCTCGCCTCGTTCTTGGGCTAACTTTTCGATTAAATCGTCAGATAGAATTCTCGGTGAAAGAACACTGTAGCGCAAGGCAGTCTTGCTGGCCGGCCCATCTACTCGAAACACCTGTCCGTAGAGATCCTTATGCAACGTCTCGAAATCCCCGCTTTTAACACCCACTGCGGGGTAAAACATCGGCAACCCGGTGGCGGGCCTACTCTCCAACCAATAATGCTGAATAAGGACTGGCTGGGACATGTCAATCCAGTAGTTGGGAAGCACACAGACATAACCGGCCGCCAAACCGGTCTCACTCATGCTGAATTCCATGGAACTAAAATCCCGATGATTGACCCACTCCCAACTTTTGTAATACTCCCCATCGTGATGAGCCAGGATATAATGATCAGCAGTTCCACAACGAAAATATAAGCGACCCTCGTTCACCGGCCGCGGCGGACGATCACCAACTTGGAATTGCACACGAAACACAGGCAGCGACGATTCCTTAATACTTCCTCCCGGATGTAGCCGAAAAGTCCGGTCTATACCTGTAACAGCCTGCGTGCCGCCGCTATCGCTCATACGAGGTAACATGCTGCCGCCCAAACGCGGACAAAAAACAAAGATCACCACGCCAACAATCATGGCACAGGCCAGTGTTCCTCCAATGACCGGGTAATAATCACCTCTCCTGTCACCAAATCCCACGATCCGTTGTCCTACCGGTGTCTGCAGAATACCCTGTCGAACACCACAGGACTGCTGTTCCCAATAAAGGTGGAAACGGATCAAGACATAGACGCCCAGTGTGAAAAATAGAAACAAGGTGGGGAGAAAGACTACGCTACCACTGACCACGGCAGCAATGATCAACATGGAAAAAAGCAACATCAGCATTTGAGCTTCGTCCCGGAGCGTCCGTTGTTGCAAAACTTTGCACACGCATACCAAAATCATAAAATGAGACAAAGCAATCAGGCGAATAGCGCCGAAAAAAAATTCAAAAACCATGAGTCCAAAGGCGGCAACCACCCACACGACCGCTACCCGGTTTCCAAACAACGCCCGGCGTCCTGTCGCTATTCGCCAGCCACCAATCAAGCAGGCAACAAAGGCCGTCAACCAATACCACCAGATCTGCTCAGCCAGGGCCAGCACGGTAACGACGGCCATTAAAAGAACCATCAAGGACCAGGATAATTCGCGACGTGAGTTCACACATTCCTCCGCTCACCCCGGGGACTGCCGGATAAATCCACCAAAGCGTTGAATTCTTCCCTCGCCGGGCTAAGAATCATCAGCCGTTCCGACTGCCGACGAACAAAATTCAGTACCTGTCGATGTGGCTGGCAAATTCGAGTAGCACAAAACACGCAACGGGCCTGCCAGCCGGAAGACCAGCGAACTCCACCAACCAAGTCCTGTAAAGAAGCTTCCGCCCCAGGATCCAGCAAGGCCAATTCACGCAACAAACGTTGCCGATGAGACCGCCCTCCGGCAGGAGCAATCACCACCGGTACCAAAGAGCGGGCGATCAGGCCCACATGCTCCCCCCGCTGCGAGGCGTCACATATTGCCACCGCTGCCGCGCTGATGGCCTTTTCCACCTGAGAATCAAAAAAAGGCAACTTTGCACGCTTCCATCCCCCGGAAGGTTTTGATAATTGCATTTCAGGCCACGGGTCAACTACAACGATCAATCGCCTCTGGCGAACGGGAGCCATCTCACGAACTAATAAGACCCCCGTCCGTGCTGAACGACGCCAATGAATCCACCGGTAATTATCACCCTGCCGATATTCCCGCAAGCCGTAAAATTCCTCCTGCCGCTGTCCGCGTTGCAGGCCACTCGAGGCCGACTCCGTAGCCATGCTTTCTTTCCAGGGATTACGACGAAAGCGGCCAATACGGGGATAAACGATTAATTCCATCGGAGCGACAAGGTCCACTGTGCAAACCGCCAGGCTGAAAGGAAATCGTGAACTGATACGTACACCGGCAAGCTTAACTTTACCCCGATGAGGCAAAACACCGCTTAATTCCAAACGCTTCTCCTCTCCCGGTTCAAGCAGCGGCACGAAAACCGGGTTCAAGTATCGACATCGTTGCAGGGTTGGCATTTCTCCAACCCGCAAAGCCCAGCTTCGACTCCACCGCCGCCGACTGCGAACCAGGTAGCTGATTTTGAATGGTCTTCCTGCGACCACCGTATAAGGGACAATTCGCTCAGCATGAACTTTACGGACTGAACTCATGGCGGCGAAAGCATTAAAAATTAATCCCCCCAGCCCCACACCGGCCAGCTATAACAACAAGTTGGACTCACTATTCAGGGCAGCCACCAGAATAATCGCCAAAACCACCAGGAACATCAGACCGCCCATGGTCAAACGCAACCCCCGCCATGGAGCCGTGCGCTGCTGCCCGGAACATTCCCGGATTGATTCTGAAGCGTTTGGTCTGATCAGGGATGCAGTTGTCATATTCAATCAGTCATGCTCATGATTAAGCAATTCAGCCAACACCCTGCCGATTGCTACTCGGGAACCGTCACTTTTCGCAGGATTTCGCCCAGCACTTGTTCGGAACTGATCGGATGCCCCTCGTGCAGATAGCTTTTACCCACTACCCGATGCGCACAAACCGGAATGAACAAGGATTTGAGATCGTCGGGGATCACGTAATCCCGATTCTTCAACAAGGCCGATGCCTGAGCCGCACGAATCAACGAAATAGTTCCCCGCGGACTCACCCCGACTTCAAAATGCTCGCTGCTGCGGGTTAACTCGATTAAATCAAGAGCATACTCGACCAGGGAATCATCAATGCGCACCTCGGTAACCCAACTTTGAATAGCCAACAATTCCTGCCTGCTCATAGCCGGCTTGATGGCTTCCAAAGCAAAGGTATCGGGCTGCTCCTGCAGAATGCGAGCTTCCACCTCACGGGTCGGATAGCCAACCCGCACTCGCAAAGAGAAACGATCCAACTGGTTTTCCGGCAAAAAATAGGTCCCTTCAAACTCAAAGGGATTCTGCGTGGCAATAACCAAAAACGGCTGCTCCAGTTTCATGGTCCGCCCGTCCACGCTGATCTGCGCTTCGTTCATGGCTTCCAGAAGGGCTGACTGCGTCCGTGGAGTGGTACGGTTGATCTCATCCGCCAACACGATATTTGCAAAAATCGGCCCCTTCTTGAACTCAAAAGTTCCACTTTTGGCATCGTAAATACTGACCCCGATAATGTCCGAAGGGAGCAGGTCCGGTGTTAATTGAATCCGGGAAAAGGAAAGATCCAGACTACGAGCCAAGGCCCGGGCCAACACGGTCTTGCCTACTCCGGGCACGTCTTCGATCAGCAGATGCCCTCGAGCGATCAGCCCGATAAGTACCTGAGATACCACCTCCGGTTTGCCCAAAAATACACGATCGATATTATTTCGCAGATGCTCCAAGCGATTCAGAAGCGATTGCCCCGATTGTTCCGCATGTGTAGGCATAAGCTCGAACTCCATTCCGTAAAGGCGATCAATCCAAAAGATATATTATATTCTTAACCACCTATCCGCCCCAATCGAAATTATTGTAGTCGGTTAATAGTTTATTAATATTTGATTGAACGAGAGGCGAGAAATTCACCCACCCGCCTCAGCCACTTCATTTTTCCCCGCATCGCTGTAGCCATCCATCATCCGCCAACGCGCCACAAAAATGAAAACATGGCAATCCGAAGGCTGAACTTGGTACAATGGACAACAGGAAAAGGCTTCTGCGAACCTGCACACCATTTACGGCATGACTATACGGAGGGGGTACACATGCCACACGCAAAGACGAGAATAAAAATTTCGCCCGCTTTATTGGCAATCTTAATTTGCTGGTCCACAGCCGCGGCCACTGGACGCCACTGGCAACGAAAACAGGTGGACTGGCGACTGCCTGACGGCGGCAGAGCCCGAGCAATTCACCAACCACCGGGGCTGGAATTGGTGACACCTCAGCGAAAACGAATCAAACGTCCCCGCCGCGTCCCGCTGGCCCCGTCAGCCGCAAATCGCCTGCAACCCCATGCCCAAGGTCAATCCGACCGACTCGCCCAACAGGCCCTGGTCATCGACACCCCTCCGATAGACGGTTTCGTCCCCTGGATCGCGGTAACCGCCACCGACGCCGCCGGGCAGGAACTCGAAATTGATGCCATCCCTCACACTTCGCTAACCGGCACATTCCTCCCAACCGACCCGCTGAATGATTACGCCATCGGCATCTGGGACACCGGCGCCAGCATCAGTATCCTTGGTAATGTCGATGCCAACCGGCTGAATCTGTTTACCGGAAGCCCCGATTACGTGACCGGTTCTATCGTGGTTATTACCGGCGTAACCGGCTCCGTGGACGCCTGGGTCAGCATGCCACTGGGTTTATTCATAAACGGCCTAGGCGCGATCGAAAGCACCACCGGCGAACTGGACACTTCGCAAATGGTCGGCGAGTCCAATCTCTCCATCGGCGTGGGGCAGGAAGTATTCGGCCAGCAGCCCGATCTGCCTACGGTCATAGGTGCTCCCATGTCCGTCTATTTCGCCGGCGTGGTCGATAACGAACAATCCTGGACCATCAATTACGCTGGAGAGGAATATACCGGACCCGATATCCAATTTTTCGATCCGGAAGATCCGATCATCCCCAATTATTCCATCACCGTCCCCCTGGAACTTCGACCTTTGGGCGCGGTCGCCGTGCAATACACCCCTTGTGTAGATATTGGCGGTTGCCCGGATGGATTCGGTGCCCCGCAAAGCCCTTCGATCGTCATCGGTAACGCCTCTCAAAGCCTCTTCTTTGTATCCAGTGTAGACCTGTATGAACGTGACGAAAGCGCCATCGACAAGGACCGTTTCCTGCTCGATACCGGCGCCCAGATCTCCGTGATCGGCAATCGAATCGGGGCCCGCCTGGCCTTGGATCCTGACGATCCGGAATTTGAAGTGGAGGTCCAGGGAGTCAACGGCCAAATCACCATGCTGCCCGGCTACACGATCGACAGAATCGAAATCCCCGCCTTGGGCGAATGGTTGAGTTTCACCCGCGCACCTGTTGTTCTGCTGGACGTAGCCTCCCCGGAAGGTGGCACCGTGGACGGCATCATCGGAACCAATCTATTGCAAAATTACAATTTTGTGTTGCGAGGCGGCGGAATGTTCGGCCAGCCCGATCCCTCCCTGGAACTGGAACTGATTACCCCCGAATCCATCGACGTTGACTTTGATGATGACGGCGACGTGGATCAAACTGATTTCGCTCTCCTGCAACAATGCTACACGGGTTCGGACTTCGTGCAGAACGATCCGCGATGCGTTTCCGTCCTGCTCGATGAAGACTCGGACGTCGATGAGCAGGACCTGCAACTGTTCAACGAATGCGCCACCGCCCCGGGTATCCAAGCCGACGCGTCATGCCGATAAGCTCTTATTTCAAACCGATGATCTTTAATGGCTTAATCACGATATTCCGGTAGGCCACCGCACTGTGATCACCTTGCAACATCAACGGACCGCTCGCTTTTTCCGGCCCTTTCATCGGTTTAC
>CAZMVS010000231.1:0-5702 GCA_964569525.1 uncultured Planctomycetales bacterium | reverse complement strand
ACCTGTTGGGGAAATTCCGCAAAGTAATTAATCTGCTTATACAAATCCACCGGCCAAAGCGCGCAATATTCCTGTTCCACCGCTTCGTATTTCTCCGCCAAGCGCCACACGCATTGCTGCAATCCGCGAAGCACTTTCAGAAATCCACCCTGAAACGTAAACAAGCCCGGCCCAACCGGTATAACCTCCCTACGCGCCTGTAACACCGGCAAGGGATCGTCCCGGTAACCGTGATCCACGTCGTTCTGATAGAGCAAATCTCGGTTGATGCTTCGACTGACGTATAACAGCCGAGACATCACCTGCTGAAACGCGTCCGGGGAAACATCTTCTTCCATGGTGGCCTGCAACGTGTTTTCCCGAATCTCCACCCGTGCGGTGCGAAAACTCCGTTCAAGTGCGGAAACGACGAATTCACAGACCTTCTCATCCAGTTCGGTCGGCAACGGATACTCCAGAACCGTTGCGTTTTCATTGGCTTGTAGAGTAGTCATAAGAAAACAACTCCAAATCGTTTATTTAACATCCTGCTAACGCGAGAGAATCAGAAAACGTTTTCATATAACGCGTGGCTTGCGGCCCCGTATTGAACAGCAGATCGATAATGCTCACCTTGTGTTCAAATGACTCAAAGCATTGCGGATATTCCGCGTAACCGCTGTAATCCATCCAGCTCAGACGAATGCCTGCTCGGCTGAACACGCTTTCGTCGATGTAATCCCTGGCCGCCGGCCCGGAAATGTATTCCGCCGCCCTGGCCTGTTGACAAAGATTTACCAGTCGCTCGGTCTTGCCCTCGACCAGCGTGTAATCCATGGACCAACTGATTCGTGTGGTGACACCCAATAACCCGCAGATCGTACGCAAAAACCGATAGTTCACTTCGCTGAGATAGCTCAACTTGTTACCGCGATATAGCCATTCGAAGATTTCCCGGTACTCGTTGAAAAACGGGGCCCGGCCATAATGATGCTTGATGGAACGCCAGTGTTTTTCCGCCCAGCCGGCATCGCTGATCCGCGTGTCCCGAATCCGCTGGTGGTATTTGCCCTTCACCTGCACGGGGATGGTCAGCCAACATAAGCCTTGGGCGGTCTTGATCCGGTTGCGGTTCCGCCAGTCCCGCCGGGTATATTGCATGTCGTCATAGAGAATGAACTCATCCACCCGGTTGATCAGGTCAAAAAACCCCTTCCAGGGGATGTAGTTGGATTGCAGGATGGCTACTTTCTTGTCCGCTGACTGCATGTTGAATCCATTCGAAGTTCCGATAACTCAGCGGTGCACTCCGTTTGGCACCGACTGCCGACGTTCAATATCGGTCGTTCGAAAGGCGGAATCGATTTAGAATTTCCGGACAAAGAATTTTGGCAAGGGAAATCGCCCCCACCATGAATAACACCGGGTGGCCGAAAAATTACGCCATCTATTTACAAATAACAGTGGATGTTGAAAACTTGGTTATGTGAACGAAAATTTACAAGGTCGATCGGCCAACTCAAACCAGGCGTTAACCGATGGATATCCGTTAAAAAGGAGGCTCAACATGGACTTTCTAAAGGAATTTTGCGTCAGGGAACCAAAAAGAAGGGAAATAACTGGGCGCGGTAGGATTCGAACCTACGTAGGCTATACGCCAGCGGGTTTACAGCCCGCCCCCTTTGGCCACTTGGGTACACGCCCAATCTCAGAGGTTCTCGTACTATATATGACGCAAGGGTTATGAATCAAGTTTCCCGAACGGGGAATTTCCTATCCTCAACATATTTCCGCTTTTGAGGGATCGTGCCCGAACCGGCCGCAGGCTTCTTTCACCACCCCACCAGTTGCTCTTTTGCCAGACTGGCATTAGAAAAAGGCTCACCAACTTCCCTGAAGGAGGACTCGCGAATGAGGATAGTATGTATTAATGGAAGCCCCCGACAAAACGGCAATACCGCCATCATGCTCCGCCGCGTGGCCCAGGCTCTCGAGGCCGGCGGCCACGAAACAGAAGAAATCTTCCTCGACGAATTGGACTTGGCCCCCTGCCGAGCATGCATGATCTGTGCCCAGGAAAAGGACGGCAAATGCCATGGATACAATGACGCCGGCAATGAACTGATCGAAAAGGCCCGGGCCGCCGATGCTATCCTGCTGGGCTCGCCGGTCTATTTCGGTTCAATTACCAGCCAGATGAAAACATTCTTGGACCGGGTCGGCTTCGTCAGCCGGGTCAACGGCGGTTACTTGAAACGCAAGATCGGTGCCGCGGTATCCCCCGCCCGCCGGACCGGCCAATTGCTGACCTTCGCCGAGCTGAACATGTGGTTTTTGATCAACGGTATGGTTGTCCCCGGCAGCGGTTACTGGAACATCGGCCAGGCCAAGGGCGAAGGTGAAATCAACCAGGACGAGGAAGCAATGAAAACCCTGGACGAACTGGCGGATAACCTGCTGTGGTTACTTGAAAAAACCAAAAGCTGAAAATCTGATCTTTATGAAGCAAGCTCAGATTTCAGCTTGTTACCCGCTCGACGAATCCGGCGAACATCATCTGCATCGAGACGGTGAAGATTCTTAAGCTGCAACTGCATGCGTTGGTTTTTCTTCAGCTTACTTTCATTACGCAGCAAAAAATCCCAATACAAGGTGGTAAATGGACAGGCGTCTTCGCCGCTGGATTGCTCGGGGCTATACGGGCAGGATTTACAATAGTTGCTCATACGCTGAATATATTTACCCGTTGCGGCATATGGCTTGGAGGCCATCAATCCCCCGTCGGCGAACTGCGACATACCTAACGTATTAGGCAGCTCCACCCATTCCACCGCGTCGGCATACACCGCCAGGTACCATTCGTGCACCTTTCGCGGCTGCACGCCCAGTAACAAAGCAAACAATCCCGTAACCATCAAACGCTGAATGTGATGGGCATAGGCGAAATTAATGGTCTGCCCAATTGCCTGGGCCAGGCAGTTCATTCGCGTTTGACCGGTCCAGTAAAATTCAGGCAGGTCCCCCGGCGCCTCCAAAGTATTCATATCCAAATAATCGGGCATATACCGCCAATAAATACCGCGCACATATTCCCGCCAACCAATGATCTGCCGAATAAATCCCTCCACCGCCGCCAACGGTGCTCGGCCGGCATGATAGACTTCTTCAGCCGACTCCACCACTTCACGCGGATCAAGCAGTTTCAAATTCAATGACGAAGACAGCCGCGAATGATACAGATAAGGCTGATCCGTCCACATGGCATCCTGGTAACGACCGAAGTTCGGCAAACGATTTTGAAGAAAATCATTCAATGCCTGTTTGGCTTGCTGACAGGTGACCGGGTAATCGAAATGTTCCAGGCTGCCGGGATGTGAAGCGAACTTTTTATTCACCAGTGTAATGACATCACGTGTGATATTGTCCGGATTGAAGGAACGAGGCGCTTTTATCGTGCCCGGTCCATTCCCCTTAAAGCTCTCCCGGTTTTCTTTATCGTAATTCCATTCTCCGCCTACCGGTTGTTGCTGCCGATCAAGCAACACGCTGGTCGCCTTACGCATCCAGCGATAAAAATATTCCATGCGCAATTGTTTGCGCCCTTCAACGAAGTTTTCAAAGTCTTCACGGGCGCACAAAAAATGCCGATCAGGACGAACCTCGAGCGCAACACCCATTCGCTTGGCGGTTTGTTTAATGGCTTGCAAAACACGATATTCACCCGCCTCCGTGAGAATCAATCTCTGCGGCTTATAACGATGGACAGCCGCCTGCAGCTCGCCGGCTAAATCACCCCGGTTCTGCGGATCATCAAGTTGACGATAACTGACCGGTATTTGTTTTTCCTGCAAAGCGAACCGAAAATGACGCATCGCGGACAGAAAAAGGGTAATGCGAGCTTTGTGGGACCAGACGTGTGTTGCCTCCGCGGACACTTCCGCCATCCAGACGGCATCTTTTCGCGGATCGAAATTGTCCAAAGCCGACGATTGCAGGCTAAGCTGATCACCCAGCATCAACACCAGGTGGCGCAGTGGCGAAGGAACCTCGGGAAACGCTCGCTTATGAGCACCCATACCTTTACCCCGTGAAACTCTTTTGTTCTTCTATCAAAATACGTATTATTTGACGCAATAAAATTCAACAGCGATTACATTTCAAGAAATATAAGTTCTTTGGAAGTATAAGGATGATTTTCATGTGGCGACAACCAACTTTTATGATTACGTGGATTTTATTAACGATAATTGCAGTGACCGGCTGTACGACCATCGGGCCGATCTTCGAGCCATCAGTTCGGCTTCGAGAGCCTTGGCCGATGCACACGATCGATGATTCCTCACACGGAGCGGACGGGGCGCGCCTGGCGGACGTCAATGCCGACGGCTATCCCGATCTGGCGGTGCCCTGGGAAGAAGGCGGAGTGATCCGAGTGTACCTGCATCCCGGCACGGAGGATGTCAAAAACCGTTGGCCAATGGTAACTGTCGGCCAAGTCGCCTCTCCAGAAGATGCCGTCTTCGTCGATCTCGATCAGGACGGGGCCATGGACGTAGTCAGCAGTTGTGAAGGTTCGACCCGCACCATATTTGTCCACTGGGCACCGCAGGATTCAGCGCGTTACCTGGATGCCACGGCTTGGCAAACCGAAGCTCTGCCTGCTTCCGCCAAGGTATGTCAATGGATGTTCACCACACCTGCGGACCTTGACGGTCAAGCCGGCCCGGACCTGGCTGCCGGGGCCAAAATGGAAAACGCTTCCGTCGGCTGGTTTGAAAGTCCGCGCAACCCGCGTCAACTGACCGAATGGCAATGGCATCCGCTGCGCAGCTGTCGATGGATCATGTCATTGCAAAGCGTGGATATGGATGGAGACGGAAACCCAGACCTGCTGTTCAGCGATCGAAAAGGGCCTCGGCGGGGAATTTACTGGCTGGCCAATCCCGGGCGGAATAAGGCTGGCACCGAATCCTGGCGGGAATACAAGATCGGCGGGGAGGACTGGGAGGTCATGTTCCTGACCGTTGTTGATTTGAACCGGGATGGGCGACAAGACGTGCTGGCCGCCACCCGCAGCCAGGAAATCCTCTATTTCCAGCAGGGATTAACAACGGATAACCAATGGTCCACACATACAATAGATATGCCCGCAAGAACCGGCACGGGCAAGGGCATTGCCGCCGGGGATATCGACTTAGACGGTCAGCTCGACCTGGTCTTTACTTGTGAAAACGCTGCCAACCTGCGGGGTGTGATGTGGATGTCCTATCATGACGATCCCGCCACCGGCGAATGGTCGGCCGGGGATATCAGCGGACTGACAGGAGCCAAATTTGATCTGGCCAAACTCGTCGATCTCGATCAGGATGGCGATCTGGACCTTATAACCTGCGAGGAACGGGAAAATTTGGGCGTTATCTGGTATGAAAATCCCTGCAGACCCTAAAAAAACAACAAAAATTTGAAAAAAAAGACAACTCTATAAGCTAATCTTCACTTTAATTTTGATAAATCTTAGCGCAACCTTATTTAATCCTTGGTTAAATCCACGAAGCTATTTATGTATCTATTGTCAAAAGAGGCTTGGTTTGCTTAGCCTAACTAAGATATGGCTTTTTTCAAAAGTGTAAATTTGTTTTTTCGGCTGAAAGATCGGGCCGAATATCAAATAATGTATTAGGATTTTCGGTAAAATATAGCCTCCAGTCTTTCCCAGGCCGCAC
>CAZMVS010000230.1:0-8602 GCA_964569525.1 uncultured Planctomycetales bacterium | reverse complement strand
AAACTGCGCGAAGCTCGGGTGGTGCTCTTTGGCTGCGGAGGACGCGGCTCCGTCCTGGCCACTATCCTGGCCCGCGCCGGCGTCGGTTTTATCCGCGTGGTCGATCGTGACTACATCGAACTCAACAGCCTCCAGCGGGATAGCCTGTTCGATGAGGATGACATCGCCTCCAATCTGCCCAAGGCCGAGGCCGCCCGGCGCAAACTCCAGCGAATCAATTCCGATATTAAAATCGAAGCCGTGGTTACCGAGGTGGATCATCACAACATCAAGTCCCTCGCCGACGATGTGCATCTTATCGTTGATGGAACGGATAATTTCCAATTCCGTTTCCTGATTAATGATCTGGCTGTCCAAGCGAAAAAACCTTGGATTTACGGGGCCGTCGTCGCCGCCAACGGCTTGTGTATGTCCATCTTGCCCAATCAGACTCCATGCCTGCGCTGTATGCTCGAAGAAGCGCCACCTCCCGAACATGCCGCTTCTGCTTACCGTGTCGGTGTCCTCGCCCCCGTAACCTACATGGTTGCAGCTTGCCAAGCCCTGCAAACAATCAAAATTCTCGCCGGTCATGCCGAAGCCGTCGATCGCCGCTTATTGAAAATCGACGGCTGGAGCGGCACCATTTCCCAGATCGATGTGCAACAGATCTACGAACAAGGTGATTGCCTATGTTGTAAGCAGGGACATTATGAATACCTGGAAGGCAAAGTCATCGATCCTACCCGTGGTGTGGGAGATCGCAATGCCGTTTACCTTGTTCCTCAACAGGAAGCCTTCCTCGATTTTGTCGCTATCGGCGAGCGTATTGAATCTTCTTCCAACGCTTCTTTCTCCTTCAATCCCTTTATGCTTAAGGCTTATATCAATGGATTGGAGTTTGTTCTCTTTCCGGATGGACGGGCCATTGTCAGCGGAACCCATAACCGGGAAAAAGCAGAACGCCTCTATGCCGATTTCGTTAGTAAAGAGCTGCTATAAAAAACAGATTCCTTAAAAACTCGTGACGTGAAATAGAAAAGAACGAGATTTCCCCTGATTTGTTTTGTTTGCGATTTACTCGCTTCGCAGATCCTCATATCGGTCGCGAATCTTGTCCAACAACAATCGCTCCATGTATTCGTCTCGACCGAGGTGAATCCAATAGCCTGATTCCTGTGCCCGTTCGGTTTTCCCCGATACAGTCGGTGCCCCTCCGCTGTATAAGCGCAAGGCCGCCGCTGAATTGTCGATCTGCCGTTCTTCCAGATTGTATTTGAAGCGATTGACCTGGACCGTCACCTCCGTCGTTTCCCCCTCTGCTGCGGGCTTCAGGTTGACTTCCGCTTTCCGTTCCACAGTA
Organism: uncultured Planctomycetales bacterium; assembly: GCA_964569525.1. GTDB lineage: Bacteria > Planctomycetota > Phycisphaerae > UBA1845 > PWPN01 > JAAYCU01. The sequence goes on along the minus strand of CAZMVS010000230.1, from coordinate 7,260 downwards.
TTCAGGTTCGACTCCCACCAGTAGTAAGCAGGTTGCGGCTGAGCACGCCAAAACTCAAACCATTGGGCGGAAATTTTCGGTTCCGTGGTTATGATACCAGCTAGGCGGTCCTCTCGATCCACCTGGAAATAGTGGTCTCGCAAGGTGTCCTCGATACTTTGCCAGAGCTGGTCCCGGTCCTCCTCGCTCGATACTCCTACACGGGCCATCGTAGGATTGGCGGGCTGTGCCGGAGCCTGGCATCCAATAGCTGCCACAAGGGACAAAACAACGATGAGCATACAGAATCTTGCGCTTCTCATGCCTTGTTTATAATCAACCGGCTCTCTTTTGGCCAGTGCACGCAACCATTTCACCTGTTCCGTTCCTCCACCCTCTCGCGGAACGCAGCGCGCGTTGTGGTAGTGAGGCTATATGAACCCACGATAATCTACGTGGAAAGGACTGCGGACATGAACTTTACAAACACACAGAAAACTACGGTAAAACCTTTTCCGATCACCCGCATCTTACCCCTCGCCGCCCAAAATTTTTTTGACAAAACAAAGCCATTTTAAATCTCTTGTAAAACCCTAAATTAAAGAGATTTACAAAGAAAAAAGCTCTAAAAGGAGTCGTAAAAACAAACCCATTTTAAGCCATTTCCTCCGTCTGGAATGACTTCTCTATTCCCGCTTGCCCCGTGCCGCGAAAGCTTGGCACTGCGGACAGATGAACGTACCCCGACCAGCCACCACCAATCGCTCGATCGTCGTCCCGCAGATTTTACAGGGCTTCCCCGCCCGGCCATAAACTCGATGCTTCGACTGAAAAACGCCCAACTTGCCATCCGCTTGACGATAATCACTGATCGTCGAACCGCCCGCGCGAATCGCTTCTCTCAATACCCGGCGAAGAGCTTGCCACAACGCCCGACTCTGATCTGCATCCAGCCTGTTCGCCAACGTCCCCGGATGAATGCCCGCCCGATGCAGCGATTCATCACAGTAAATGTTGCCAATGCCGCTGAGCGGTTGCTGATCCAACAACAACGCCTTGATCTGGCGATTGCGTTGCAACAGGACTCGAAAATCCTGATAGCCAACTTCAAGCGGATCGGCTGCCACCGGCGGGGGCTTGCGGCCGATCCAGCCGTCAACTTCGCCCATGCCCGGCCCCGTCAACCACAGCCGCCCAAAACGCCGCGGATCAATAAAACGCAGTTCCGCCCGCCGCCGCCGAAAAGTGATTCGCAGGTGGGTGTGCTTGTGCAGGGAGATATCACGATCCACTACAACCAAACGCCCGGTCATGCCCAAATGCACGATCAACCGCCAGCTTTCTTCAAGTTCTATGTGTACCTGCTTACCGCGGCGGCATACCTCCTCGATCCGTCGGCCCGCCAAAGCGGCACACAACGGTGCCGGATGACCGTAAATGAGATGACCATAAACCAGGAAAACCTTGTCGATCCGCAAGCCCATCACATTCCTGGCCACCCCCCGGGCCACGGTCTCCACTTCGGGCAATTCTGGCATGGCATTTCCCCCGTAATCGATATCGATAATCGAAACCTGTGGTATCGAGCCTATCGCCCTGGGCTGGCTTTTACAAACTTTATTCGGATAAGGATTGAAAGGGGTGTGATGGCCTGCCAGAAAGCAGCTTTTTTAGTCCCCGCTGGGCAGAGTGATGGTGAAGGTGGTGCCCACGTTCAATTCGCTGGACACCTCGATACGCCCGTCGAGTTCCTCTTCAACAATGTCCTTGCAGATGGACAGGCCCAAGCCCAACCCCCGTTTGTCGGGTTGCCGCTCGCTTTTCTTGGTGCTGAAAAAGGGTTCGAAAATCTTGGACAGATTCTCCGGCGAAATTCCGCAGCCTGTATCCCGCACGTTGATTTGTACTTGGTCATCCTGGGTTGGGACGGCGTCAATGGTCAGCCGACCGGGCTTGCCCAACATGGCCTGTCGAGCGTTGATAAACAGATTGAATATCACCTGCAGCAATTGGTTTTCGTCCGTACGAATATTCAACTCCGGATCGATCTGCACCTTCACGGAAATATTATCCTTGCCCGGATCACGAACCAGGCATCCCAAAGCGTTATCTATCAGATCTTTGACATTGACGGTTTTGATGCGGCTTTCCGCCCGACGGGCCAAACCTACCAATCGATCCGACATCTGCCGCATGGCCTGGGTACGGTGCAGGGTCTTGTCCAAGGCCTTGCGCATCATCTCATGATCATCCGTGCTCAAAGCGTGCTGAGCATACGCCATCACCGGGGCGAACAGATTGTTGAACTCGTGGGCCAACATCGCCGCCGTCGTCCCGATACTGGCCAGTTTGTGACTTTCCCGCAATTGCCGTTTGAGCTGCTCGAAATGGTCCGCCAACTGGGTCAGCTGGTCTTGCAGCAAATAAGCGTCATTGGCTACATTATGAGCTCCCCCGGGAATATCCACGGGCGGAACGTCGGATGGCGGGGCGGTATCCGCTTGCTGAACGGTATTTTCCTGGGTGTCGTCCTGGCGTTGGTGTGGAGGAATACGTTGGGGTTTGTTTTTCGCCCTGCCGGCCATAAATTCTCCCGGTTACTTATACTGCTCGTGTGCCTGCAATATCGGCAGGGGCGGCGTTTTAACTTGAGGGCCTCGCATGGATCTATCCAATCGACTGGAATCACTGTTGGAACTGGCCGAACAGTTGGGTATGGACGTACGTTGCGAACAGATGGGCGGCGACGGCGGGGGGCTGTGCAAGCTCCGAGGCCAATACGTGCTCTTCGTGGATCTCACCGCCGACCTGGCTACCCGTTACGACTGTGTCATCACCGCCTTGGCCGGTGTCAAGGATCTGGACCAGCATTACCTGCCCCCCGAAATTCGCGAGGATCTGGAAAAACATCGCCGTTCCGGACCGGCGGAATAAAGATATTAAATTCTTATAGGAGGTATTTCGGCTCAGGTCGTCTGCATGGCGTCGATGATGTTGTTGCGGGCGGCCCGGCGGGCGGGCAATACGCCGGCCAACAGGCAGACGCCCAAGGTAAAGGCGATCCCCAGTCCGACCCAATGCCAGGGTACACGAATTCCCAGATCGAATCCCCAGATCGCCTTGAAGATCACGTTCATAGTGGCTGCTGCGTGCATGCCCAAGGCAATACCCAGGCAACTGCCGATGGTTCCCAGTACCAGCGCTTCCCCGATGACCAAACGGATAATTTGGCTTTTGGTCGTTCCCACCGCTCGCAAAAGGGCGATTTGTCGCGAGCGGCTGGTGACGTTGCTCATCATCAGGTTGCCGACTCCCAACGCCGCCACCAACAACGCTACGATGGGTACGGAACTCAACAGCAAAGTGCCCCTGGTTATTTCCTTATCGATCATACGTTTCAAAGCACCGGCGGACTGGTAGATGGTGTGGTGCGCACCGCTCTGTACCGCCACCAGTTTCATGGCCATTTCTTCCCGAAACGAGTTCCAGCGTTGCATCGGCGCGAGGTTATTCCATGTGTTGTCTCGAAAGTTGTGGAACAGGCATTCCTCCAGTGTTCGCAAAAGCGGCAGGTCTCGATAGTTTGGATTATGCCCTTTCTCGATAAGATTCTGATATCGGCGTTGGATAATGTCCATTTCTTTAACGCGTTCAGGCAACAAAGGCCGCCAACGCTGGAGCATGCCATACACTTCTTTCACGCTGAGATGTTGGGGTGGCTTAGCCTGCTTAAATTCTCCAGGAGGTTGCGTGGTCGGCAGATCGAAGTTAACCAGAAACAGGCTGATCTTTTTGGGAATACCAAAAAGACGTTTGGCATCTTCAAACGTACCCATGACCACAAAAACGGATTTGCTAACCATCTCTCCACGCAGGTTGAACCAGTTGGCGGCGATTTCCAGAGACGGCGAGGTCACCACGCCGGCGATCTCAAAACTGTGTATTCGGGTGCGTCCGCTTTTGACTCGTACGCGAACCTTGTCTCCATATCCTTTGTTGTAAACGCGGACGAATTTTGGAGTGACCAGTATATGGCCTCCCTGTTTCAACTTGGCTACGGCGTCCTTTTGGTCGCCTTGGACAAATTCAAGATTAAACAGGGCGAAGAAATCGTCCGGATCCCCGACCACAAAACGCGAAAACGGAAATCGGGGAAAGCCTTCGAGGATGGTACAGCTGATTCCCTCGTTGAGCCCGCAGCTTTTTTCAGCCAGCCCGCCGGTCTGCATGACTTTTTCGGCTTTTTGCGGCTCGACCGGTGGCTGAACGAACACAAAAGCTTCAGCGAACTCGGCGGGAAAATCCCAGGCGCTGGCCAACGATTTACTGAAAACCACCATGGACACGATCAAGGACAGCCCGACCATCAGGCCGCTGCATATAGCGGCGGAACGCCAGGCGGCTCGGCCGACCTGATCGCTGAGCAACTGATGGCGAACGCGCAACACCAGGGAAACGAACCGCACGGCGATTCGGCCGATGATATGGATCAGCGCAGGGGTAACCAATGCATAGCCGCAGTACAACAGGGATACGCCCAGGGGGGGCATATGTGGCTGGAACCATTCGATTGCCGGCAGGCGATCGATCATCAGCGTGTAGGTAACGATCATGCCCACGCCTATTACAGCGGCGATCCAGGTAATGACCGCGGGTGTTCCGCGACTTTGCGGCAAGGAGGCACTGAGAGGGGAAATACGCATGGCTTGGATCGCGGGCAAAGCGGCGCCGGCAAACGTGGTGAAAGCCCCGCCGACCAAGGCCAGCAGAATACCGTTCTTATCGATGATGAAATAGCCGACGTATTGCGGGGCCAGCCAGACACTCAGCCGAGCGAGGAGCAAGCCCACCGGAATCCCGGCGAGCATGCCCACCAGTCCGATGGGGACTGCTTCGGCGAGAACCAGCATGGCGAGTTGCAGACGGGTCGTGCCCACGCAGCGAAGCGTGCCCAGTTGCCCGACGCGTTCGACCATCCCCATGCTGAGGGTGGAAAGGATAATAAAAAAAGCGGTGAACAAGGCTACGCTGGAAAAAAGCAGAATGACCAATTGAGATTGTCTTTCGGAAGCTTCGAGCTGGCGAATTTTACCTTCGGCGGAATTGACCAGGAAGTTCTGACGATAGGCGTTGACGATCGTGCGCAGTTTTTGTTCGGTTTGATGGAGGGCTTTGAAAGATGCGTCCTGGAGAATGATTTCGACACTGGTTACGCGGTCGCGGTTTCCCCCGTACATGGCGAGAGATTTCATTTGTTGGAGGGGGATGATCACTGCCGGCCGTTGTTGCTTGGCGATGCGGCGACGTTCAATGAGGCCGACGATTTTGAATTCTTTTTCCTTGCTTAATTGTCGGCCTTGCTCATCGGTTCGGCTGGTATAAAGTACGAATGGGTCGCCAACTTGAAGGCCCAATTGTTGTGCAAATTCATATTCCAATAGGGCGGTGTTTTCGTCGCCGGGTTTTAATACGCGTCCTTGGCCGACGAGGCGCGACTCGTAATCATGAAAGAAGTATTCGGTTTCAGGGTTGACGCCGATACCAGTAACGTAATTATTGACTTGGAGGTCTTGAGGCCAATAGGCGTTGCCATCCTTTAGCAAATGAACCCAGCCGTCGTAATGCAGTCGGCTGGTGACATGCTTGACGTTGGGCAATTCGCGGGCTTGTTCGGCGATGGACTGGAAGACGGTGCCGCTAGTCCCATACATGGACTCGACGCTGAGGTGGCTTTTGCCGATCCATAGCCAGGCATGATCGCGCAAAGCGAGGCGCACGGACTGGTACGCACTGGTAACCCAGATTACAACCCCCACGCCGAGGGCGACGGCGGCAATGGCGCCCAGGGTGCGTCCCGGTTTAACCCGCCAGTTCCGTGTACCGACTTGCGACCAGTGACGCATTCTGTTGTACCTCGTCGATAGTTCCGATGACGGCTCCGTCCTTCAATACGTAAATCTGATCGGCATTGGCGGCGGCCGGCGCTTCGTGAGTCACCATGAGCACAGTTTTGTTCATTTCATGGGCCAAGTGGGCCAATAGTTGCCATATCTCGGTTGCGCTGACCGAATCGAGATTGCCGGTGGGTTCGTCGGCCAATATGACGGCGGGATCGTTCAACAAAGCCCGGGCGATGGCCACCCGTTGTTGTTCACCGCCGGACATGGCCTGGGGTCTGTGTTCGGCCCGATGTTCCAAGTGCACCATGCGGATCATTTCATCCACCCGTTGTTTGATCTGCCCGTTGGGGATCCCGTCAACCAGCAGGGGGACGGCGATATTTTCCCGAGCGGTCAAGGTAGGCAGGAGGTTAAATGCCTGGAAAACGATGCCCATGTTTCGCCGTCGAAAGAGGGTTCGCTTGCGGTCGGACATGCGGGCGATGTCTCGGCCGTCGATGAGAACCGAACCGCTGTCCGGCAGGTCGAGTCCGCCCATTAGATGGAGCAAGGTGCTTTTGCCGGAACCGCTGGCCCCCATGATGGCCACCAATTGGCCGGCGGATATGGACAGGGATACGTTGTTGACCGCGTTCACCGGTTCGCCGCCGGTGCGGTAGGTCTTGGACAGGTTTTGAACTTCCAGTACTGCGTTGTTTGTTTCGTTCATGGTTAATCAGTTTGTCGGTGTCGGCCCGGCCGGTTACACTGCCCAGCAGAGGGTTAACGATGAGGATCGTGGTAACTTCCGATTTACATTACGACATTGCTCGCAGCAAGGAACCAACGGAACGTATTGCCGAAGAAATCTGCGGGCTTTCCGCCGACGCCTTGATCATCCTGGGGGATGTCGGCGGCCGGGATTTAAACATTGTAAGTGATTGTCTGAATCTTTTCGACCGGTTCGAAGGGCGGAAGTTTTTCGTAGCGGGGAATCATGAACTGTGGGTTCAACCGGGCGAGGGTTCGCTGACTCGGTTGGAAGAGACGTTACCTAAGGTTTGCCGGGAGGCGGGTTTTCATCCGTTGGATATTGAGCCGTCGCACATGGAGGGGATCGGGCTGGTCGGTTCGATCGGTTGGTACGATTACAGTTTTCGTCCCCGCTGGCTGGAGGTTCCCCTGCGTTTCTACCGGGCGAAGATGGCCCCGGGAGCGGCGGCGCGAAAAGAAGAGTTACAGCATTTGTTCGCCGAGCAGGAGGATATCCCCGAAGCCAGTATGCGTTACGGGGCCCGCTGGATGGACGGCAAACACGTGGACTTAGGGATAAGTGACGAGAAATTTTGCGAGCGGCTGGCGAAGCGTCTTGATGAGCATTTACGGCAGGGGGCGGGGGGGC
>CAZMVS010000229.1:0-8792 GCA_964569525.1 uncultured Planctomycetales bacterium | reverse complement strand
CGTCTGTTCAGTCCGGGACATTCGTGCGGCCGGCCCGTCATCGGAGGTGTCTGGCAGCTTGCTCAAGGGGTCGGCCTGTTCGCTGTCGTCTTCTGCAGGAGTTTGCGGTTGCCTGAAGTGTGCCCGGGCGGTTTTTTGCTTACGCAGGCCGTCGCGAACCAGATTAGCAGCAATGCGATAAATCCAAGCTTCAAATCGGCCGTCATCGCGATAGCGTCTGATCGAGCGTACGACGCGTACAAATAATTCCTGCAATAAATCTTCCGCCTCGTGCCGTGAGCCGGTCAGCCGATAAAAATAACCATATAAAGGCTTACTGTACCTATCGATGAGGGTATCGAATGCAGCCGGCTCCAGCCTTTTGGCCCGGTGGATCAGGTCGGCCCATTGCTCTTCCTGCAGGCTTTTGTCCATGACATAGTTCACTAACTATTAAAACGAAGTTTCCGCTTTGTTATTGCCGGTTTTGGCTGATTTGAGTGATCAGCCATATTTTTTTATAAGCGTAATGCTCCTGCGGCGTTGCGACTATGTGTAATGTTAGCCGTATAAATATGTAAATAGCGAATTTTCGAGTTGCTCTGCTTGGTAAAAACAAGAGGGGAATAATCAACGATTAATTTTATGCGGTTTGTTGGATCCTGTTATAATAAACTTTGAAGTACCCATAGGTTAGCTAATACCAGGCGAATGATCCTGAAAGGTTTGGCGATGTTTGCTGATCGACAAATAACGGGAACCATGAGTTTATTGATCGGTCTTGTAGTTTTGCTGAGTGGATGCCAGGAGCCCGCGCACCAGAGAGAGATCGCCCGGCGGAAGCAGAATTTGAAGCGGACAGCCTCGCTCATGGCGGAATATGAAAAAAGCCATGAAGCCAAACTGGAAAGAGACTGGGAAGAGCTGGAGGCAATGTACCAGAAGGACTTGGAGGACTGGCAACGAGCCCAGCTCTTTTTCCAGGAACTGCTTGAATATGATCTTAACCGCTGGGAGCGACATGAAGAGCTGAATCGCAACATCTGGGAAGACGTCATGAAAGGCGACATGAATAATTTCGAGCGAACCCTGCCTTGGATTCTCTATTAATTATCGAGTACCCCGATCCTCTCAATTTCCTATTGGTTAACTGTGAAAGCCCTCCATTCGGTTATAGAATAATAGGGTATTATTCATTTCAAAATAAGGGAGTATAATCATGATTCAGTGCAGCGAATGTGAATTTTATGAGGAGGGACCCGGCGGGCAAGCCATTTTTCACTGTAATCCTTTTACCAATATCAAGGAACCTGAGTGCCTGACCAAGTGGCAATTGATCAAGTTGGACAAAATGGTTCAGGCCTATCAACAAACTTTGCAGGCCTATAAACGATTGGCCCCGTTGCAGGAGAAGATGTTCCGTCACATGGAGCGGGAAGTTGGCGAGATGGATGACGCGGAGCAGTGGAAATATCCTGAGGACCAAGATGAAGACGATCCTCGGCCGGACTTGCCCTGAGCAAGAAATGTGATACAAAGGATGAAGTGATCGGTTGTGGCATTATGTAAAAATAATGAGGGGTATACGAAAATGAGGCGCTTTGTGACAATCCTTTTTTGCATGGTTTTGCCTGTGCTCTCTCTGGTAACATTGACTGGTTGTGGTGATAAAGCGGACGGTCTGTTTTCTTGGCACGAAGATAATGAAAATAAACCGGTGTTAGCCCAGCCTGCTAAACCGGTGTCCATGGATTGATATTGAGTAAAAGAATGAAAACTATAAAAAAGGCACCAGGGAAACTTGGTGCCTTTTGTCGTTCAGGTATTTTTATTGACGGCCTTTCAGGTGCGTAAGGGAGTAGCCTTTTGAAAGGCCTGTATTTCTTCGTAGCTGGCGATACCCGTTGAAGCTCCCGGGGCCTGGATGCAATGGGCGGCGGTGGCGTTTCCCAAAAGGGCCGCTTTGGGCATATCCATACCCTTCTGCAGGCCGGCCAGAAAACCTGCACACCAGCTATCGCCCGCGCCGGTCGTATCCACCACGTCCTCCACCTTGTAGGCAGGGACCACGGTTTCCTTACCGTTTTGGTCAAGGCAGAAGACGCCGTCGGCATCGAGTTTCACTACCACGTTTTTGCAACCCCGCTTCTGCAGGGCCTTTGCGATTGCACTCGGCTCATCCAGACCGGTGATGGTTTTGGCTTCCGGCTGGGAGGGGATAAAGTAATCCAGGTGGGGCAGGGCGGGCCCGACGCACGCCTCCCATTCTTCCGCAGTGGCTGCATCGGAATAAACCGTATCCAAGAGGGTTTTTACGCCCGCCTGCTGGGCTTCCTTCAAAACTCTGGCGGTCTGTTTACCGTCGAATGTGGGCATGACCATGGTGCCGGTGACGAAACAGTACTTGGCTTTTTTGACAATGTTCATGTCGATATCGTCGTAGCAGAGCGTGCCGTTGGTGCCCACGGTATGGAAGAAGCTGCGTTGCCCGCTTTTTAATACGCAGACGAAAGAATACGGCGTATGCATGCTGCCGTCGCTTTTGACGCCCGCCGAGCTCAGCCCATGCCGCTCCAACTCGCTGATCACGAATTTTCCGAGCGGATCCTCGCCGACCTTGATAATCACGTCACAGTCCACGCCCATCTTGGCCAAGGCAATGGAGCAGTTGACGGCGTTACCTCCGGTGGTCATGGTCAGTTTATCGAACAGGCGCAGCCCGCCGGGGGGTGGGAAATCATCCACCGTTTGACCAATGGCGTCCACACAACAAATTCCAATGTTCACGATGTCACTCATGTTGCGGTACCTCGTATAAAGTGGCGTACTTGTTTTTTCCGGCCGGCGGGAGGAAGAAATGCTTTTGCACCTTCAGGCCGGCGGCAGTCAGGCGATCAAATAAATCCCTATCGATTTCAGGGTCGAATCCGTATGTTCCTTGTAACCGTTGCATCTCCATCCAATGCACGAGTATGTGCGTGATGCCGTCTTGTTGAAGCCGACTGATCACATCTGTCGGCTTTTTATATCGTCCTACCATCTCGCTCAAGGGATGGCGATTGAAAACCACTGCATACACGCACGGTTTTTGGATATAAAAGGTCCGCGCTTCACCCACCAGCATTACCCGCTTGTCAACGGGTAGATTGTTGATCGCACCGAAGTGCCGGGTTCCCGGCCATTGGCCGCTGACAAACCAATCCGTGTGCCCGTAAGCCTCGAGAGCGACGAGTTCCAGGACTGTCTTTAATTGGTTAATTGGGCGCTGTGCCGAATGGCTTGCGACCCGGGTGTGATCATAATAAAGGTCACCCAAGTGGTAAAGATTTACCCCCACGCCGATTAACAGGGCGGTTACAAGCAGGCGAACAGGCCAGGCCGGTTTTTCTATTTGAACCGAGCGCCCCGCCAGTATTACCAGGGGAAGCAAAATTGCCACCGAAAAACGGGCGAATATGTGCGTCGCTGTCCCCCAAATCACCAATTGTACCATCAGCATGACCGCCAGTCCCAGCGTCAGCCGATCGCGATGCCTTATTATCCCCACTGCCGCAAGCAATAGGACGGCCGGCCCCAGTCGAAAATCTAAAACGCTCCTTTGCAGAAACAGTTGCCACAGTGGCTGGGCATGTTTTAGTGCATCGCTCAGGCCATGGGCTTCGGCCCAACGCTGCTGCAGGTCGGCATCCCAGGCATGCTCGTTGGCGCCAAAAACGGACCAGGCCAGAGGGAATACCGGATTGCCCGTATTGATTTGATTGCGAATCAGCCAGGGCGAAAAGGCGGCCAAGGTGGTGGCCAGGAAAATCGCCAGGCCGATGATTTTGTTACGCCACGGAGCGGAAGCAAACAACAACGGCACCGCCAACGGTAAAGCGATCAAGGCGGCGGCAGTGTATTTGAATCCACAGCAAAATCCCGCCAACAATCCCGCGATAAGTATCCAGCGGTAACTCAGGCGGTTTTCTCGCCGGGCATATAACAATGCTGCCAGGGCGGCCATTCCCATGGCCAGCATACCCGTTTCCACATAGGCGATGCCGGCCAGGTAAGCGATCCAGGGCGCAGTGGCTGCGCAGACGCCGGCGATGATCCCGCAACGTGGGCTGAATGATCGCCCCGCCATCCAGGCAGCGGCGACAAATAAAAAGCCCAAGGCGGCGTTTACCGTTTTGGCCATGAACACCGCTTCCACCGCCGCCCCGTGCAGGGTCATAATCAATAACCAGAGCATCTCTGCTGACAGCGGAAAATTGCTGTACACGTTGTTGGGCAGAAAGGTGATTTGTCCTTGTTCAAAAAAGATCTTGGGAACGGCGAGGTGGTATTCCAATATGTCGTAACCGTAGGCCTCTTCCGCCCAGAGGATGCCCGGCGGCAGGCAGTTGCCCAGCAAGGCAATCATGAAAAACGGAACCGCCGCCAGCCAAAGCCAATGCATTTTACTCAGGCTGCGTTTTGTTTTTGCATTTTGAGAGCTTTCCGATATCCCGCCGGCCTCACGTTCATTGAGATATGTCCGCAGGTCAATGGCGAATCTGGTAATACCAGCTACAACGCAGAATCCCACCAAGGCAAAAGCCACAGGCCGATTTAGCCAACCGAACTTGCCCAAGGCGAAGACAAGCAGGGCCAATATCCCGATGCCCAATGCGCCGCCGCAGATTAAGCGTGTCGGCCAATCTTCTTGTTCGGGACGAATGAAGCGCATCAGCCAACCGCCGGCCAAAGCCGCGGACGCAACAACCGCAATGGCCACCGTCCCATCGAGCAGAACGATAGCCAGGGCGACGACCGATTCGGTTGCCACACCGGCCAGCAACATAATGGCCGCTATGGCGATAAGCCAACCGGTAGATCGCCACCAGCTTTGCAAGGCGAGTGGGGATTGTTTTAGTTGTTTCTGTTGAGCATGCACGATGTTGAAGCAATTCCACTTTTTTAGCGGCTTAGGAATCGGAAGAGCTTTGCACAACCCTTTTGGCTTTACAACCGCTACATATAAATAGAGCTTGCTCTAGGGTATCGGTTTGCCCCGCGGAGGAAAAGGCCGAGGACAGCGATTGACAATCACTGCTATATTGATTGGCGGACTTTATACGCAAAGTCGGCTGACTTCTACATCCGCTCCACCACCCGGATACCCAGGAGGTTCAGACCGGCCTTCAATGTTCGGGCGGTCAGTTCGCATAGCCGCAATCGTGAACCGATCATTTCATCGCTTTCCGCTTTCAAGACCGGGCAGGATTCGTAGAATTTCATGAACGCGCCGGCCAAGTCATATAAATAATCGGTCAGTATGTTGATCTTGAATCCATCGGTGACATTTTCCAGCGTTTCCGGGAAACGGAGAATCTGTCGGGCCAAACCCCTTTCGGCCGATTCGTTGATTTGAACCTCACCGCCGGCCGTTTTCCCGATGGTTTCTGCGCCCTTGCGGTAGATGGAACGAATTCGCGCGTAGGCGTACATCATGTACGGGGCTGTGTTCCCCTCCATGGCCAGCATTTTGTCCCAACTGAACACGTAATCGCTTTGGCGGTTCTGGGACAGGTCGGCGTATTTTACCGCCCCGATGCCCACCGCCTCGGCTACGTCACGAATCTCTTCCTCATTGAAACCGCGCTGTTTTTTGGGGTCGGCCTCGTTTTGGCGAATCATCTGTTCCGCCCTGCTGACCGCTTCTTCGAGCAGTTCGGCAAGCCGGATGTTCTCTCCGCTACGGGTTTTTAGCGGTTTGCGATCTTCGCCTAAAATCGATCCGAAGGTGACGTGATCCAGGCGTACGCCTTGGTTTTCCTTGGTCCAGTCGGCCAAGTCAGCGGTGGCGAAGACCATCTCGAAATGTTGTTTCTGCCGGGCATCGGTAACGTAGATCACTTGTTGAGCCTTGAGCTGTTCGATTCGGAATTTCAACGCCGCAAGGTCAGTGGTGGCATATAAAAATGCCCCATCCGATTTGCGGATGATCATGGGCAGCGGCTCATCTTCTTGGCCGGTGAACATGGATTTGCCGTCCGCTGTTTTGTGGAAGATACATAAAGCACCCTGATCTTCGCGAACTTCGAGTTGTGCATTGCCCGAGTCCGAGCAGTATTTTTTTTCCAGTTCCTCGACCACTTGTGACAGGCGATCCGCATAAAAACTTTCGCCGCGCTCATCTTCCCGGGCGAGGCTCACGTTCAACCGCTGATAAACGGGCAGGTAATGTCGGCGGGATTCTTCCACGATATATCGCCATGCTTCTAGGGTGCTCGGATCGTTGTTGTGCAAAGCGACTACTTCCTGTCGGGCCCGCTCGTGAAATTCCGTATCCTCCTTGTCCCGGCTGTTGGCTTCACGATAGAACGCTTCCAGATCTTCCAGATGTACTTGGTCCGGTTCATTTATCGCGTTTGGCATTTTTTCTTTCAACAGGGCGCATAACATGCCGAACTGCGTGCCCCAGTCGCCGATGTGATTCTGCCGAATGACGTTGTGCCCTTCGAATTCCATGATCCGGGCGATGCTGTCCCCGATAATGGTGCTACGCAGGTGGCCGACATGCATCTGTTTGGCGATATTTGGCCCGGAATAATCCACGACCGCATGACGGGGCTGCTTGGCTGACTTCATGCCCAGCCGATCGTTCTCCTTTTCGGCGGGCACCCGGTTGAGGGCTGCGTTCAGCCAGTCATCTTTCAGGCGGATATTGATAAAGCCCGGACCGGCGATTTCCATGGGGGAGCATATTTCGTTGATGCGGTCCGGAAGAGCATCCACGATTTGCTGAGCGAGATCCCGGGGCTTGGTTTTCAATTGCTTGCCCAGGCTCATGGCCACGTTGCTCTGGTAATCCCCGAAACGCTCGTCTCCCGCCGCCCGGATCAGCGGATCGACTTTTCGGCCATCTTCCCCCATGACCTGGACCAGGGCCTCGCTGAAAAGCTCCGTAAGTTCTGCAACTATCGATTTCATAATAACTTCCGTATGAATAGCACCATTGCCCAAAGCGGCAATTGTAACGGGTGGGAGGAAATCGGCCAATGTATTCTATCGATCTCCGAACAGGTCTCCGAATCCGCCGAGTACGGAGCCTTCGCCCTGATTTTTTCCACCTGTCCCGGTGTGTTGAATGATCCGATCTGCCAGCCGGGAAAAAGGGAGTGTTTGAAGCCAGACTGTACCACGCCCTTTCAATGTAGCCAGAAACAGGCCTTCTCCGCCAAAAATCATGGACTTGATATTGCCCGCCCGCTGGATGTCGTAATCAATGCCCGGGGTGAAGGCGACCAAGCAGCCGGTATCCACCTGTAGCGTTTCTCCCTGGATTTGTTTTTTGATAATCGTTCCGCCGGCATGCACGAAAGCCATCCCGTCGCCACGCAAAGTTTGGAGAATGAACCCCTCGCCACCGAAAAAACCGGTTCCGAGTCGCTTGCTGAAGGTAATATCCACCTGTGTGCCGAGGGCTGCACATAAAAAGGAATCTTTTTGGCAGGTTAGCTGCCCGCCCAGTTCGGCCATGTCCATGGCCATGATTTGCCCCGGGAAAGGTGCGGCAAAGGCTACCGTTTTAGCCCCAGAGCCGTTATTGGTGAAGTGGGTCATGAACAACGATTCCCCGGTAAAGGCCCGCTTGGCCCCGGAAAACATCTTGCCGAAAAAGCCTTGATCGGGATTAGAGCCGTCACCAAGTTTGGCCTCGAAGCTGATCTCGTCGTCCATGTAGCTCATAGCCCCGGCTTCGGCGATGACCGTTTCCTGCGGATCAAGCTCCACTTCGACTACCTGCATGTCATTGCCGTGGATCTCATAGCTCACTTCGTGACATTGTTGGCGTTTTCGACTTTGTTGTCGGGATGCAGGCGATGCCTGGGGTGGTCGGGGCGGTTGGTTGGATTGGCCGCCGAACAGACCGGTTACCTGACCGGCGGGGACCCAGTCCTGGAGTCCTGTTTTCCAGATATACGTTTCCGGGGTGATTTGGCCGGCCTCGGCCAGTCGGCGTAACTCCTGGCTCTCCACCGGTCCGATTTGCTGATCGCCGCCGAGGTAATACCATTCTACCATGAAAATTCTCCTTTATGGGTGACCTAGTGTTTATTTGGGTTTGTTTATCCCCTCCACGCCGCTGCACACGACCGATAAAAGCCCCTTTCTGGAGTGAATCAATTTTCGTGTTTTCCGGATTTTTTGAAAGCCCGTTAATCAATCCTTGAGATAGACGGTCTTCCCCCCCCCCTCCGGGAATGGTCTTGAGTTTACCATAAGCGGATAATTTTTCCGGCTGAGAGACGCGATTTTTTTTGAAACGGCCGAACCACCTGTCTGTTCGGCCGTATTAAGTGATGAAACAAGACATAAACTTCACTCTAGCCCTCCATGACAAGAATCGTTTACCTCCTTTCCTGCACTGCCGAAACGGGGCCCGCAAATAAGGGCCTCGTTTCGGCAGTTGCGTTTAAATCAGCTTTTTTGAGATTATCTTTGCTGATTTTATCGCCCGATGCATCTTAAAAGGGGATGCGTCGGATATAGGCAAAAATTCCCTTTTGCCTATTTCTTTATCAAGCCGGACATGTCTTTTTTCTCCTGATGCCTATTTTTTGCCTGTAAATCGGATCTTTTGCTTTTCAAATGCGCGGCATGGCATTTGCAGCATCTATTTTAAGACAATTTGGCAAACAAGTTCTCTGAATAAGCAGTTTTTGCCGCGCTAGGAGACCGTCTGTGTAAAGGTTCAGAGCGATCGTTTTTCGTGCTGGATCATTCGCTCCGGGAGCAGGTGATGCCCGGCGCTGGTGATCCGGCATACATCGCCTTCGGCCGAC
>CAZMVS010000228.1:0-3257 GCA_964569525.1 uncultured Planctomycetales bacterium | reverse complement strand
TCGCCGCCTGGTGGGCTGGTTCAAGCGAGGAAAATTCAGTCGAACCGACTCAGCGGGTGGTAAATTATGAGCCCGCCCGCCGCCTGCCGCTTTTGAGTCCGCAGGATCGATATCACGGGATGGCTTGGCAGATTCATAACAGTCAAGGCTGCGTGAAAAAAGCGGAACGCATCCTGGGACAAATCGCCGACCTGGGTGCGGACACGGTATTGATCAGCAACGCCGGCTACCAGGAACATGCCGGCTCTGCCTCGTTCAAAATTGATCCCAAGGTTACACCCCAACCGGAAGAATGGGAAAAAATAATCCGCATCGCCCACGATAACGGCCTACGGGTGATTCTTATGCCGATCATCCTGCTCAGCGAGCCGCGGGGAAACGAATGGCGGGGGGTAATCAATCCACCCAGTTGGGACGACTGGTTCGACCAATACCGCCGGTTCATTGGGCACTTCGCCCGGATTGCTGCGCACAACGGCGTGGAAATGCTCATGATCGGTTCGGAGTTCGTCAGCGCGGAAAAATATACTGATCGGTGGGAGAAAGTCATTCGGCATGTGCGCAAAATTTATCCCGGGCTGCTGTCGTACTCATCCAACTGGGATCATTACAAGGTTATCCAATTCTGGGACAAATTGGACATGGTCGGCATGACCAGCTACTACAAACTTTCCGATGAGCCTCGCCCCAGTTTAAAAGATTTAACAAAAGCATGGAGGCCTTTAAAACGCGGGTTGTTGCGCTGGCAGGAGAAGATCGGCAAACCGCTGCTGTTTACCGAGGTCGGCTGGTGCAGCCAGGAAGGGGCTTCCATCGAACCGTGGAATTATTATTACGATCAAAATCCTACCAAGGCCGGCCTGGAAGAACAGCGCTGTTGCTACCGAGCCTTTATGGAAACGTGGAAGGATACACCCGAAGTGGGCGGGGTCATCTGGTGGGAATGGACGGATACCCTCGGCGGACCGAAGGATTACAATTATACTCCCAAGGGCAAACCGGCGGAGGTGGTTTTGCGTCGTTGGTTCAGCCGAATCCGCAAACAACGATTAACCGTCACTTCACAACCTGTAGCACAGAAGAACGCACAAGACAAGGAAACTTCGAATTAATTTCCTGACTTCAACATTGGGACAATAAAACAACACATTATTCGTAACGGAAATAATTCGCGAGGATCGCATCGCAGCACCGGCGGGCTTAATTCGCTTCTGCCACAGCCTGCTGGTAAACCTGCAGACAGCGTTTAGCGGAGTCTGCCCAAGAAAGTCGACGGACTTCGAATCGACCATATTCGCGCAGAGTTCGCTGCAGGGAGGGATGCTTCAACACGGCGATGATTTTGTTAGCCATCTCGTTGACGTCCCAGAAGTCCACCTTCAGGGCGTGGTTCAGAATTTCCGATACGCCGGACTGTTTGCTGATGATCACAGGGACGTTGTTCTGCATGGCCTCTAGCGGCGCGATACCGAAAGGTTCAGAAACACTAGGCATGACATAAAGGTCGGCCATGCGAAAAACGCGTTCCACGTCGCCGCCGCGAAGGAAACCGGTAAACAATACTTTGTGCCCGATGCCCATGGAGGCAGCCTTTTCGATAATCCGCCTGGTCATGTCCCCGGCACCAGCCATGACGAAGCGGACGTTATCGATGTGGTCAAGTACTTTTTTGGCGGCTTCAAGAAAGTATTCGGGGCCTTTCTGCATGGTGATTCGGCCGAGGAAAAGCACGATTTTTTCGTCCCGGCCGATATCCACGGTTGACTGCTGAGGCTGATAGCCGTTGAAGTCCACCGCATTGTGAACCACTTCCACGCGCTCCGGCTCAATACCATACCGAGCAGTGATGGTATTACGGGTTAGATGGCTGACCGCGATAATTTTTTGGGCGGTGTGCATGCCCTCTCGCTCAATGTCGTAAATCCGTTGATTCACGTGGATACCGCTGCGGTCGAACTCGGTGGAGTGGACGTGTACCACCAGAGGCTTACCGGTTTTTCGGGACACTTCCACACCGGCCCGATAGGTCATCCAGTCGTGGGCATGAACCACGTCGAATTTTTCGTGATCGGCGATATGTTTAGCCAAATGAGCGTAGTGCTCCACTTCCCCGAACAAACTTCCCCCGTAATGCTCAGATGATGCTTTGGATTGCTTGGCCGGGACCTTGCCGGTGGATTCGCCGACGGAAGGGTTTTCGCTTCGGCTGAACGCCTTGCCGGGAATCTTACGAGTCAGTTCGGCAATTTGTTGAGCCCGCTCCTCAGGAGTCATATAAGCATATACCCCTTGCCCCGCCTCCAAGGCAGCGAAAGTCACGTGCTCAAACTCCTCCAAACGATAAGTTGTTGAACCGGGAACAGGGTTATGCTTGGGAGTGACCAGGGTTACGTGACTGCTTTTTTCGGTTTGCACGGGCTTGGGCAAAACAAACAGAACTTCGGTTCCTGCTTCACTCATGGCCTTGGTCAACCCGTAGCAAGCAGTTCCCAATCCGCCGGTTATGAAAGGGGGGAATTCCCACCCGAGCATGAGAACGCGCATGATGTCATATCTCCCGGAAATAAGCGAGCAACGACTGGTTACCTTGAATACGGCAACCATTATAGACATAACTTATCCGGGCGAGGAGTACATTCATCTCTGAAAAAACCTTCGTTTTTCGGAAAGACAAGAAACGAAAACAATTAACACCGGCTGGTTGCGGATTCACTTCAACAGAATGGATAAAAGGGGCTTCAACCATCAAATCACCGCATATAATCGTTCAACCGGTCGACCATTCACCCGGCACGACACTTGTGGGCTTCCCCACGGCTCAATGAATCTATCCCTTCCCCTGCTTAATTGCGACAGAGAAAAAGATCGACCCCCTTTTAATTTTTGTCGCCAAGTTTTATGTAACGACAGGAGTGAAACGAGCCAAACCCGTCGGTAATAGCAATAGAATTCCCGGAGAATCGGGGTGAGCGCCATCACTAACTATCAAAACGCAATTTCCTTGCTTGAACCATACATCAGCTTTCTGAGACTGTCAACAAATATTAAGCTCAAGCTTACGAAATTTACGGGTCCTGACAGCCCCCTGTCAACAAACGTCGCCGCGTCCGCAAAAAACCACTCTTTTGCAACCACTTGGATAAAATAGATAAATTAAATACCCTAAAATCCAAGAATCCATCGACACCGCTTGTTGCCCTATAGTCGAACCGGTCGTTAGCGCAGTCGGTAGAAAATATGGTAAGATGTGCGGACGA
>CAZMVS010000227.1:0-4930 GCA_964569525.1 uncultured Planctomycetales bacterium | reverse complement strand
TTATAGGGTATTCTGCCTTCTGTCATAAAACGCAAGAGGTTTCCGTATGTGCTTATATTATTGAAACCATGATCATGAACACCTGTATGGCTAAGATGGGGGGTCATTTTTTCAATAGTGTTTTTTCTTCCGTAATCAAGGAACCAGGTATCTTCGGTGGCATCGAACTGAAGGAGGGCACTTCCGAACTGAAAGCCCTGTGTCCATTCCGTCCAGCCGCGCGTGGTATAAGCACCGCGAACGGTGAAGACCGGCGAGCCTTGGGAAAGATCGTAGTTTGTCTCGATGGAGCGGATTTTGTCCGCTGAACATTCCCATAATTTGTTGATTTTGTCGCGCAGTTGAGCGGGTTGAAGTTGGTCGTTGATCTTGATCATAAACGTTGCCTTGTGTTGCCCGTGGTAATCATGGATTGGCCAAAAACGTTATTATGCGGTGATTTCTACTTTCAAACAGCGTTGAGCACTGGTATATGGTTTCCCTTCATGAGTGTCAAGGAATAGGAAAATAAAAGCCACGACGGTATTTTGCGAGCCTGTTATTTTTCCTTGTTCTCACTTCATACGGTAGCCAAAAGTTTTGTTACCGGAAATAAATATCCTCCATTTCAGGGATATAATGGACCGGTTTATGGGTCTGGTTGGCGAAAGAAAAGAGCATGTATCAACTCAATTGGCCCAATCGTATAACGTTGGCTCGTATTATCCTGGTGGCTCCATTCGTGGCCTGTCTGCTGCATCTTCAGGATGAATTGTGGGGGCAGTGGTCTCGCTATGGGGCGTTGGCGATATTTGCCCTGATGGCCGCCTCCGACGGACTGGATGGATACCTGGCTCGCCGATGGAATCAGCAAACTGCGGTGGGGCGGTTGCTCGACCCGCTGGCCGACAAATTGCTGATCTTTTTCGCGGTCATCCTGCTCGCCAACGAGGGAACCCATGTCAGCGGCAAAATACTACCTCCGGAAGTGGCCGTCATCGCTATCGGCAAAGACCTGTTTGTCCTCCTGGGATTCTGTATCCTCTATTTTGCCACCTCGCGAACCTACGTGGATCCCCGTGGATGGGGTAAAGCCTGTACCGTCAGCCAGTTGGCCATGGTGATCTCGATCCTGCTTTATCCGGACCTGCCGGCGAGTCTATCCCGATTACCGGATGTGCTGTGGTGGCTGGCTTCGATTTTGGCCATTATTACAAGCGTGCATTATTTTCAATTAGGCCGGTATTTTATTGCCCACTAAGGGCGTAAATCCACGGAAGATTATACGTAATTATTTGTAAAAAATATACTTAGGTAAGATTATTTGATTTTTTAGGTTGCTCGGAATTTGCTTGAAAATTTTCGGATATGGGTAGATTTTTATTGCGTCGCAAGAAGAATCTATTAGAATAGTAAGCATATTAGTGTAGGTATAGCCCCGGCTTCACCTACATTAAGCGCTTCAGGGAAAGAAGCTGGAGTGTGGAAAGAAGCGAAGGAGATAGGAAAGAGGTAGAGAGGAAGGAAGCGAAAGCTTCGGGAAAGAAGCTGGGGAAGAGAGGCGTCGTAGTACTACGTCTCTCTTTTTTTGCGCGGTGATTTTCCCCGTGTGTATATTCACCGGCGGTTACGATTCCCGGAGAGTGTTGGAAAGGCATGCTTTTTTCCCGCATCGGCTTATTAGTTCAATTTTCCCCCGTTGAAGCTTCTCGTCTTCGAGTCCGCATTGTGTTGCGGTTATTGGAGCGTTGGAGGATACCTATGCCGCTTATGTGCTGGGCGGTATTGGTGTGTTTATCGCCTTCTAAGCGATGCTCGGCTGACTTGCAAAGATGGATCGGCACATCCAGTGTCACGGGTGAAGTATCGCGGCCGGCAAACTACGAAAAAGCGATTAGCTCCCTTTCATTGAAAACCTTTGATTTCGAGGATTTATCCGTCGGCTTGACCACCCATTGTTTGGAGTTTGACGATTTGGCGTTGGTTGTTGGGCCGGTAGGAAATAACCTGAGCAACCGATCTGGTGAAGTAGCGGGGGCGTTACCCGGATCGGCGCCTAATGCTCTGTTGATTATGCAGCCGGTTTCAGGTCAGGTGCCATCCTTGAATTTTATACTCCATGAACCGATAGCCAGTGTGGGTTTTACGTTGATGGGGTTGAAGGGAAGCGCGTTGATTCGCGCTGTAGATCAAGACCAAGAGTACCTTTTTCACGTGCCAGCCGTTTCAAATAAAGCAGTACGTCGCCATATAGGATTTTACTCATCGACCGCCGCTATTCACGAGTTGCAGATCACTCCCCAAAGCGTTGAAGAATTTTCCATCGACGACATACAAGTCGGCTATCACTCCCCTGAACCGGACTCGCTCATCTTGCTATGCTTTTGTATGATGTTGGTTGGGCGAAAGCGAAGGTCGCCCGTTTCGACAAGGCGCAATATGAGAGTTCGCGGATGACTGAAGCGAAAAACGATCAACAGCTGAAAAAACGCCGGAGGCGTTGGCCTTTTTTAGTGGCGGCTATTCCGGGGTTGTGCATTGTGGCCGTGGGTATGCTTGGCCAGTTACGCCTGGTGATGTTGAAACATCAATTGCATGCTTCTGATAGGCAGGTTCGCCTTGAAGCATTGAAGGGTTTGGCCAACGACGGGGCTGACAAAGCCGCAGACGAGTTGCGGGAAATATTGGCGGGTGAACAGGACCGTCAACTGGTCGGTTGGGCAGGCTACGCCGTCTTGCGCTCGCAAAAGCCGGAAGGGATAAAACTTTTACGCCAACGGGCGGACGAAACGATCGATGATGCTGTTCAGGCCAAGTTGATCATTCACGCTGCTCGCCTGGCTCGCTTTGGAGAAAAGCAATCCTTGCTTTCCTGGTTGGAACAGGGCGTACAAAGTGATCAGCCCTGGCGACGGGTAGGATCGGCGGTGGGCTTGCTGATGGTGGGCGAACCGCGTGGCGGAAAATTGCTGATTGAGATCGGTCGAGACGGGCCGATCGGTACTCGAGCTCTCGCGATAAAATGGCTTCACCGGGTGGCTGAACCCATGAGCGAGGCGATTGGTCAGCCGATCAAGCAATGGCCGCAAAAGGACGAAAATCCTGCTGACTGGTCACAGGTGGAATCGTTTTGGAATACCCATGCCGACCGCAAATTACTGAACGATGTACTCGAACGTTTGGAAGAACGCGATCCGCAATGGTATGAGTTAAACCGACTGTTGCACGCCCGTGAAAAAGTGGCCCGGCTGTTTTCAAAAACGCTATAAGCGTTACCGGTTGATCCCGGCCCATACGAATTCATGAAAATACCTTCTCCCCGTCATCGCTGGTTATTAGCTCCGAAGCAGGCGATCCGCCTTCAAAAACAGCTGGCCGGAGAAATTTGTTTGGAACCGTTGCAAAAAAAGGTCAAACTGGTTGCCGGTGCGGACATGGCCTTTAATAAAAAGGAAGATCGCTGCCTGGCGGGTGTTATCGTCTGGGATATACAGCAGAAGCAAATCGTTGAGCAGGCGATGGCTTGGCGACCGGTTCGTTTTCCTTACGTTCCCGGCCTGCTGAGTTTTCGGGAAATCCCAGCGGTTTTAGCGGCAATCCGCAAACTTAAACGTGTCCCGGACGTCTTTATGTTTGATGGTCACGGCTTGGCCCATCCCCGGCGTATCGGATTGGCTTCACATGCGGGCCTGCTGTTGGATTACCCATCCATCGGTTGTGCCAAAAGTCGCTTATGCGGAAAACATCGCCAGCCGTCACTAAAGCGCGGCAGTGTGGCGGCTTTAAGGGATGGGACGGAGACCATCGGTTCCGTGCTACGGACCCGGCAGGGCGTCAAGCCTGTGTACGTGAGCGTTGGCCATCGAATTACGCTTCAAGAGGCCGTGCGGATTGTCTTGCAATGTGTTGGGCGTTATCGGCTGCCCGAACCAACCCGCCAGGCCCATTTACTAGTCAGTCGTCATCGCCATGATCCGTGAATATGATGAACAGTGGTGGCAAATAATAAAAGAGAATGCCCGGTAACTATTCGTTTCTACAATTACAGATATTGATTTAACTGCCGCCTTGAAATCGGACGCAAGATATGAACGCGATTAAAACAAAAATAGTAGTCACGGTCGGACCGGCCAGTGAAAGCGAACAAACATTGGCCCAACTGATCGATGCCGGCGTGAACGTCTTTCGATTAAATTTTTCACATGGCACCCTGGATTCCCATGCGACGGCCTTGCAGCGTATCCGCAAAGTTGCACTGGATAAAAACGCGATGGTGGCGGTCATGGGCGACTTATGCGGACCGAAAATCAGGGTGGGCGAGATCGCCGGCGGCAAATTTGAATTACAACAAGGCCAATCGGTTCGCTTTTCCCGTGAGCCGGTTCAGGAAAACGCTGACCTGTTGAGCAGCAACTACCCCGCTCTGGTTGATGATGTGCAAGCCGGCCAGCGGATTCTAATTGACGACGGTAATATCCTGCTGCGGGCCATTGAAAAACAGGGTGATATCCTGCATTGTCAATGTGAAGTGGGCGGCGAGGTCAGCAGTCATAAAGGAATCAACCTGCCTGATACCAATATTTCCGCACCAGCCTTGACCGAAAAAGATCGCCGGGATTTGGCCTGGGCGATGGAGAACGAGCTGGATTTCATAGCCCTTTCCTTTGTACGCCAGCCGGCGGATCTCGAAGAATTGCGGGGCATACTTAATGAGAACAACAACTCTGCCCAGGTTGTTTCCAAAATTGAAAAGCCGGAAGCCCTTAAGCAAATCGAGCGAATCATCGAGCTTTCGGACGTGGTCCTGGTTGCCCGGGGTGACTTGGGCGTAGAGATGGAATTAGCCCGCGTGCCCGTGATTCAAAAAGAGATTGCCTTGCATTGCCGCCGCTTGGGAAAACCGGTCATCATCGCCACCCAGATGCTGCAGAGCATGGTCAATGCCCCAGTG
>CAZMVS010000226.1:0-1570 GCA_964569525.1 uncultured Planctomycetales bacterium | reverse complement strand
CATCGCCGCGCTCGGGCTGAAAATTCATGCGGAACCCGCGGGGACATGAACTCCAACTTTCACCAACCGGCTCATGGTGTTGTATTGATACTGCGTGGTCAACCCATTGGCAGGCGTGCGGGTCAAGAGGCGTCCGGGTTTGGGGAAGTGGGCTGTTCGGAATATTGAAATTATAGGCCCGACCCCATCGACCGTTCAGGCCACCATCGGCTGTTCCACAAAAGCTACATGTCTGCACCCTTTGGCTGTTTCCCCACCGTGCCATGCTGGTGATACTCCCGTTCGATAAGTGCCTTCAGGTTATGTTTTGCAACTGGATCCCCTAATCTGGCCGCTTTTTGAAGCCAATACTTGGCTTTGTTATCATCGCTTTTGATTAATCCTAAATTGTAGTGACGGTACAGTGCCATTGCTGCTTCTGCATCGCCATTCTCAGCTTTGCTTTGAGCCATGGAAACCTGGGATTGATCAAGTAAATAGACTTTACCGTAGTAAAAAGGCTCTGAAGAGCATCCAAACAAAGCAGGAAAAACAAAGAGGAATAACGCACTAATTTTGGCTATTATAGCACATTCTTCTCGATTTGGGTAGAGAATGAATATCATTTGAAACGCCTCCATTTATCCAAGCCTGGTTGCTGGGGCTTGCTTCCAGGTATTGGATTTTTATTTCTATCAAGTTTTGGACCAATTTTCTTCTCAGGAGCAGTAACCTTGGATGGCACACCAGTTTTGTTTTTAATCGCTTTCGCAAGTTTATCGGCAAAAGATCCTTTTCCTCCCTGACCAGTATTGCAGGAAATAAGATTCACTGGCATTCCAGGACGAAAAGAAGGGTGATTTACAATATCATCAGCAACCTCATCAGGTGCCATCTCTCTTCCTTCACAATCATACATGGTATCTTTATTTCCATGCCCTGTCACATCAAATGCTTCGGGATTATCGTAAGTTTCCTCCCAATCTCGCAACCCTTGGTGGCTATTTGGAGTGTAACTCATTTCTACCAATCCAAATGGATCAACCAAATTCACCGGGCTGTTTGATGCATAACGCATCAAATTTGCGTCCCCGCCTGCAAAGTCGATCGGGTCGGTCTGGAGAAATCTTCCCATGGCAGGGCTGTAGGCCCGGGCGCGGTAGTGGTAGAGGCTGGTTTCGGGATCGTATTCCCTTGCGGTGAACAGGAAGCGGGACTCGAAGGCAGTGGAGGCGATGGGATTTCCTGAGACGTCGAACCCGCTGGGCTCCCCCCAGACGTCGTAGCTGTAGGTCTGGAGTTTTGCGCCTGCGGCATCGGTCAACATCGCGACGTTGCCGAGCCAGTCTTGATGGTAGAAGAACCGGATGCTGCCGTCGTTGTTGATTTCGCACAGCGGGCGATCAATGCCCGGCTCATACACGGTGCTCCGGCCGGTTTCGGCAGTCGTGTCGTAGGCTTCGAGGGGCCAGAACCCGAAGTTGAAGTAGAGGGTCTTGGCACTGTTGACCTCCTTGACGGCGCGGTGGCCCGCTGCGTCGCGCCAGTATTTTGCCAGCAGGTTGCTCTGCGAGTTGTGTGCGCGGATAAG
>CAZMVS010000225.1:0-13257 GCA_964569525.1 uncultured Planctomycetales bacterium | reverse complement strand
CATCGTTTCAAAAAAGACGCCCCCAGCGGCACCGCCCTGGCCTTACAAAACGCCATCATTCAAGCCACCGGCCGGGATCCCAAAGCCGACGTCGTATACGGACGCAAGGGGGTGACCGGCCAGCGTCCACCTCGACAGATTGGCATGCACGCCCTCCGGATCGGTGATACCGTCGGCGAGCACACCATCCATTTCGGCAACCTCGGCGAAACGGTCACCATCCAACACGCCGCCCATACCCGCGACACTTTTGCCTGCGGCGCCTTGCGGGCCGCCGCCTGGATCGCCGGAAAACCCACCGGCCGATACGACATGCACGATGTACTGGGCATAAAATAATTCCGCCGCTCTTCGTGTTTGAAAAGTATTCTGCCGACAGGCAAACCGTAATCGTGTAACCAAATTCCTGATGTCGTTAGGCCACGATCAGTTCCAAATCTCCAGCATAATATCCGCGGCAACGGCCAGCGCGGACAAAATATAAATGACGTAATAATTGATACGCTCCCGAGACTTGGTTACCGATTCCAGCACGTAAGTTGCCGCTTGTCGCTGCTGTGCAGACATCGGCTCGTTGTTTCGCAAACTCTTGATCAAATCAAACTGTTGTACCGTTTGACGACGTCGCTTGGATATACGGTATTGATGAAAGAAAAAGATAACGTAACCCAATACCCCAAAATACCACACCGGCCTAACCCATCTTGGCTGAAGCTGCGACAAAATAGGAATGATTCGAAAAGAAAAGGTACAACACATCCCTAACACAAACACGCTGATAATCACCCATCGAGGCAATACCCGTGGCACCGGTAAATTTTCCTTATCAACCGAACGCAGCTGCTCAGCTTGCGTCGCAGTGGCTTCTTCAACCATGCCTCCCTGATCTTCAACTTCCAATATTGAATCTATAGCCATGCGGCTGCCATTCATAGCAATCCTGTTTCCTTTCCCTCTGGATTATGAACGCGGGGCTTTTCCTGCAATTGGCATGTCAATCCGTAGAACCAATAGGTTACCGCATTCGCCTCCCATTGAAAAGGCTTACTCAACGGCGCAGCATGAAAAACACGAAACAATACAAGGCAAATAAAATCAGAAAAATATTTTCAAAGGGAATCAAGAGAAACAACAATAAATCATTCGTAGCGCAAGGCCTCAACCGGATCCAAACGGGAAGCCTTATATGCTGGATAAAAACCACTCAGAACCCCGGTCAATGTCGCCATGGCCAGCGCCCAACCAATGGCCACACTGCTGGTATAAGTCTCAAGAATTCTGGTGGTACGCTCCAGCAAATCGGTCATGACAAAACCCAGCCCGACACCAAACGCACCACCTAACAAGCTGATCACGCTGCTCTCAATCAAAAACTGCCGCAGAATATCCCACCGCTGCGCACCAACCGCTAAACGCACCCCGATCTCCCGTGTCCGTTCGGTCACTGAAACCAGCATGATATTCATGATCCCGATTCCCCCGACCACCAGCGAAATCCCCGCAATACTGTACAAAACGATCTGGAAAATCATGCTCACTTCGCGAAATTGCTTGCGGTGCTCCTCCTGGCTGAAAATCAAAAAGTCATCCTTTTGACCGTTGCGAATTTGAATGTCATGCTGCCGACGAAGTACTCGCTTGATTTCTGAAGTAGCCTTATCCACATCCCGCGGATTCGTCGCCTGCACGGTAATCGTGTGCAGATAATCAATACCCAGCAACCGCCGCATCGCCGTCGTCACCGGCACCAACACCTGCTGGTCCACGTTGCGAAAACCAATGTTCCCCTGCTCTTCCAGAATCCCGATCACCCGAAACGGATGCCCCATGATCTTAACCGGCACATTGACCCGCGGACGATTCCCAAACAACTCCTTGGCTACCTTGTGTCCCAAAACCGCCACCTTTTGTTCGGAAACAACATCTTCCCGACTCATAAATCGGCCCGGCGGCTGCACCTTACAGGAAAACATCTCCGCGTATTTATCACTGGTCCCCAAAATCGTGGCCCGGTAATTGCGACTGAAGTATTTCACCGGCGAAGATCCCGAAACTTCCGGAGCCACCGCCGCAATACTTGGACATGCCCGGTTATCATTCAACTTGTCGGCATCTTCCATGTCCAAGGTTTGCACCAGCCCGATCGTGCGCCCCCCGCTCTTGGCGGCCGCTGGATAAACCGTAATCGTCTCGCTGCCCAACGACTCAAAACGCTCCATGATATCCCGCTGCGTCCCCTCCAATATGGACATGGCCGAAATAACCGCCCCCACGCCGATGATAACCCCCAGCGTCGCCAACAATGACCGCAACAGGTTGGCCCGCAAACCCCGCAAGGACATCAGGATGATTTGCACGAAGAACATGAAAAAGTCTCTCTCCTATTCCCGGACGCCAGCCTCGGCGGCACTTTTCGCCTTCTTCTCCGCGGAAAATCGACTCGCCAAAAGTTCCTCACGCAATGACTCGTCCACCTTCCGATCGTCGATAATCTTCCCGTCACTCATCCTCACCAACCGCTGGGCCTGCGCCGCCACCGCCATCTCGTGCGTCACTAACACAATAGTCCGCCCCCCGGCATGCAGCTCGTGAAACAAATCCAGAATCTGCTCCCCCGTCCGCGTATCCAGATTACCCGTCGGCTCATCTGCCAGAATCAGCGGCGGATCATTCACTAACGCCCGCGCAATCGCTACCCGCTGACGCTCGCCACCTGACAACTCACCGGGATTATGATGCGCCCGACCCGCCAGCCCCACGCGATCCAACGCCTGCATCGCCGCCTTGCGGGTTCCGAATCGGCGGGCATACACTAGCGGCAAGGCCACGTTATCCACCGCAGAGGTCCGATTGATCAGGTTAAAAGTCTGAAATACAAAACCGATATACTGATTTCGCGCACGGGCCAACCTCCGATCGTTCATCCGGTCAACCCGCTGACCCGCCAGGTAATACTCCCCTGCCGTCGGACGATCCAAGCACCCAATCAAGTGCATCATCGTGCTCTTTCCACTGCCCGATGGGCCGGTGATACTGACAAACTCTCCCGGCGCGACATCAAGATCAACCCCGTCCAAGGCATGAACCACCGACTCGCCCATCTGGTAGAACTTGCTCATCTCTTTGATTTGCATCATGGGCTCAGACATGCAGAGTCTCGCACCTTCCTCATTCGCTGCCATGTGGGAAAACAATAAGATCGCTTATGCCAGTGTTCTCGAAATACAATTACCAAATTACGGTCATCAACCTTTCGCTTTAAGGCAAACCTCTATTTAGCTCTCTTCCTCTTCTTTCTCACGCTCTGTCTTCTTCGGCAGCTTGGTATAAACCTTGTCCCCGGGATCAAGACCCTCTTCTACGTGCACCACAATCGAATTGTCCGCCCCAAACTTACAGGACCTGAACTCCGCTTCCGGCCGAGACTGATCCGGTTTCTGCACCGGCACGTACACCCCAAAACCGTCCCCGTTGGGATTCTTCTGAATGGCATCATAACTGACCAACACCACGTCGCTCAGCGATCGCACCGTAAACCGGGCCTCCACCTGCGTATTCAACAACCCTACTAACTTATCCCGGTTCTCGCTCACAATCCGTATGCGTACCTCAAAAGTGGCAATCGCCTGCACAATCTCCGACTGCGGCGAAATCCGCTCGATCACCCCGTAGAATTTCTCATCCGGGAATGACTCCACCGTCAATTCAACCATCTCATCCTTGTCGAGCATCTCTTCCGGAAACTCAACCATCTCCACGGCAGGCTTTGTTGTACTCGACAGAGCACTCGCCCCCACCTCAGGAACGTCTGCGTCACCCGGATTATTCGCGTTATTATCCCCGATAGGCTTGGCAACCAACTTTTCCGCTGGCGTCGCTTTACCGGTCGATTCCTTCCCCCTGGCAATCTGTCCCGGCCGAGCCTGCGGCGGGGCTAATTGATGAACCTGCCCAATATCCGCCTCGTCCACGTTAACCACCGCATAAAGCCGACTGACATCGGCAATCTCCATCAACACCGTCCCACCCGTCAACGAAGTCTTCCCACTTTGTATCACTTCCCCCACCTGCACATGCCGCGCTAATACCATCCCGTTAATCGGCGAGAGTACCTTCGTCTCGCTCAATCGCTCCATGGCCTCTTCGTATTGTTTCGTGGCGGTTTCCACACTCTGCTCGGCCGCATCAACCTCTTTGGCCGCCAAATCCACTGCAATCGCCGCCTGCTTCTTTTCTGCCTCGGCCGCATCAAGCGCCGCTTGGGCCTCTTTCATTCGGGCACTGGAATTCTCATACTCGATTTTACTAGCCGCACCACCAATGCCGCCCCCTTTTCCTGTAAACATCTTGTCTATGTGATCGAAGTCAATCTTAGCCAATTCATGCCGGGCTTCCGCCTGATCAACCTTGGCCTTCGCCAAAGGCAATCCCACATCTTGCCGTTCCTGCTTAGTAAGCTTCGCCCGCTCCATTGCTATCTTGGCCCGCTCCAAATCCGCCTTGGCCCGGTCCACGTTCCTTTGCTCATCCGACCGATCCAGCCGAACAATCATGTCCCCCTTTTTAACCATGTCCCCCTCTTCAAAGGGAATCTCCACCACTTCTCCACTGGCTTCCCCTTTGATATTGGTCACGCTGGCCGGCTCGATCTTCCCGCTGGCGGTAATCGGCACCACCAGGTCGCCGCGATACGCGTCGGTCATCTTGCCTTCCAACGCGGAAAGCGAAACCTGCAAGTTCGTGCGAATATAAAAATACCCGCCCACAAGAAGACCGATCACAATAAGCGCGGTAATAAATTTTCTCATGTTCAAAACTCTTTCAGAAATTCAAGACGAGCAACAAAATCCTTTTTATTACTGTGCCCCCCATGATATTTATTACACCCATCCCCTATCTACGTTACCACCAATCCGACAGTTCAAAACCCGCCCTTCACGCTTTGGTAACCAAGCTGTACTTCACCGCTTCGCCTTGAACCGCTGTCGGCCCCTCCTGAAAATCTTCTACCAGTTCAGCATTTCCACCCCTGCCGAAAGCATCTATCCAACCTTTTTTTGGCATTGTTGAAAGCTGCGCAAATCCATCAGACAATAAAGACCTAATGAAAACATTCGCTAATATAGCCTGCGCTGGAGTTTATCACAACCAATGGACCATACACCCCCGATGTGATGGACACTCCGTATTCGCAAAAGCCTTCTGCTCCATACTTCTCGCATGCCTGCCGATAGGCTGCGCCTCGTTCCACTCACACTCCCAACCGGCCAAAATTTCTTCCTGGAAATTGGAAAACGCCCCTACTGTAAATCCGCAACATCTCTGCCGTGTGCGGGTCAGCTTTGACCACCCCTTGCCAAAAACACTCACCCGGAAGCTCTCTGACGAGTTCACCCTGGTCACTATCCAACATCCTGACGACTGGAAATCGTTCATCCAACGCTTTCACCTGCAAATTTCCCCCTCTAAGCTAAACCTGGAAAAAGGCACGATCGTAGGCCTCCTCGCCCAAGTAGGTGAATCCGCCAATCACCAGTGGCCCATCGAAATCGACACCGTTCGTTGCTATTCCGGATATGGTCGGCTCAAGGCTAATTTCCTACCCGGTATCTATCACCCCCTGAAAACCGCCGCCTACCTGGAGTTGATCTATGTCCCTGACATAAAACATATCCACACCATCCTTATTAATAGGCGAATGTTCATCCTACCCCCCCTCCCTGCCCATGCACCGCTCAATAGCGATCCCGCCTGACAATCCATCATCACCCCGAGTAAAAATCACCGATGTTGACCCTACGCAACCTCTTTTTCCTTTCTTATGTTGAAATTTGACCACATTCGCTCCGATTTCCTGCCGATCCTGTATATATTCGTGAAAAAGGTCCGTCGTTCAGCACACAAAAACACATAAACACTTATAAATAAAGCTTTTATAGATCATAACCGATTCATTAATTAAATGACGAAACATAAGTCCCGATTAAATAAATACTTGCGATAAATGGTGATTTTTGGCATCATTAAAGGCACATTTTCGTCTGAAAATCTACATTGCTTGCGCCAAATGATTTTCGCTGGCAAAGCTGTAAATTTATACGATACCAGTTGGATTCCGGGAGAATATTATGACACAAGATGAGCTGGGCGAACTTGTCGGCAGCTCTGATACTCCCTTCGATCATGGACCGGGAGAAATGGTCCAGCGGGTATTCCAATGCCTACCCCTCGGCCTCATTGTGTTCGATCCTCAATTAAACATCATCTATCACAATCCCGCCGCTTCTTTCATCGCTGCCCAACACAAATCCATCGCCCAGGCCCTCTCCTCCAATACCGCCGAATCTCAATACGAAGACTGGCATAAAGAATTGCGAGAAACCCTGCAGCATGAGTCTGAACACCGCTGGGAACAGGTCCTCTTTCTCGACCCCCAACGAGGCGAACGATTACTGAACTTGATCGGTATCCCCCTCAGTAGCTCCGACAACCAAAATATTACTGGCGGCATCCTGGTCATTGAAGATGTCACCGACTTTGCCGGCCTGGAAAAAAGATTGGCTGTCTCCGAACGTATGTCCGCCGTAGGTAAACTCGCCGCTCGCGTTGCCCACGAACTGAACAATCCCCTCGACGGAATACTTCGTTACATGAACCTCGCCTTGCGAGCCCAGGAAAAGGGCAACACCGAAAAAATCAATCAATACCTCCAGCAGGCTCGAACAGGCCTGATCCGCATGACCGAAATAATCAAGGAACTCGTAAACTTCTCCCGCAATACCTACGGCAGCTTCGATGATACCAGTATCAACACCGTGGTGGACGAGGCCGTCAAGGTAATGTCCGACAAGGCCCGAACCAACGGGGTATCTATCATCTGCGACCTTAACGAAAACGTCCCCGCCGTCCGCGGCCCCAACCTCTTTCAGGTCTTCTGCAACTTGATCAAAAATGCCGTGGACGCCATGCCCGAAGGTGGAAACTTGACCATCACCACACGCGTGGACGATCACCAGGTACTGATTCGTTTTCAGGATACCGGCATCGGCCTTCCCGACCCAATCCATAACATCTGGGAACCATTTTTTACCACCAAAGAACCAGGCAAAGGCACGGGGCTGGGCCTGCCCATTTGCAAAGATATCGTGGAAAAATACAACGGCAAAATAATCGCCGAAAACGGCCCCAAAAAGGGATGCATCTTTACTATACGCATCCCCATCGATAGTTGTTCCATCATTAAAAATCCGAGTGGAGACGGAACCCATACGGCCCGGCCCATGTCCGGTGCTCGCTTTACCTCATCGCCCAAGGAGCAATCCTCATGAACGAGGACAAAAAGAGTATCCTGGTTGTGGACGATGATCTGATCATCGTTGAATCTTTAGTCGAATTCCTCCAGTTGGAAGGCTACGAAGCACATGGCGCGCCCAACTTCTCCAAGGCCCTCGCCGCCCTGGAACGAAACCCGTTCAACTTGGTCATCGCCGATATCAACATGCCTGATACCGATGGCTTTGAATTACTCCGCGTCATCCGCCAACGATACCCCCACATTGTTGTCATTATCATCACCGGCTACGGAACCATCGAGTCCGCCGTCGAAGCCATCAAAATGGGAGCCTACGATTACCTCACTAAACCCATCATCGATGAGGAAATCAGCCTGGTCATTCAACGGGCTCTCCAACAACAATCCCTGATCCAGGAAAACCGCTCCCTTCGCGAACAACTCGACTTACGCTATAACCTCGATAGTATCATCGGCCATGACTATAAAATGCTGCGCATCTACGACCTGGTCGAATCCGTCGCCGAATCACGCACCACCGTCCTGATCCAGGGCGAGTCGGGAACCGGAAAATCCCTCGTCGCCCGGGCCATTCACCATCGCTCCGACCGAAAGGAGAATCCCTTCGTCGAAGTCAGTTGCGGAGCCTTACCCGAGTCACTCTTGGAAAGCGAACTCTTCGGCCATGTAAAAGGCGCCTTTACCGGTGCCGTCGGCGACAAAAACGGCAAGTTCATGGCCGCCCACAACGGAACCATCTTTTTAGATGAGATTTCCTCCGCT
The DNA here is from genome assembly GCA_964569525.1 of uncultured Planctomycetales bacterium. Lineage (GTDB taxonomy): Bacteria > Planctomycetota > Phycisphaerae > UBA1845 > PWPN01 > JAAYCU01. The sequence goes on along the minus strand of CAZMVS010000225.1, from coordinate 5,183 downwards.
ACCCCCGCTCTGCAAGTCAAGCTCCTCCGCGTCCTCCAGGAACGACAGTTCGAACCGGTCGGCTCCAACAAAACTCAACACGTCGATACCCGCGTCGTTCTGGCCAGTAATGAGGACCTCGACCAGATAGTGGCCAGCGGCAAATTCCGCCAGGATCTGTATTACCGCATCAATGTCGTCACCATTCATCTCCCCTCCCTTCGCGAACGAATCGGCGACATCCCCCTATTGGCCGAACATTTCCTCAAACACTTCCGCCAGGAAGCACGCAAAAACGTCACCGACTTCAGCCAGGAATGCCTCGAATACCTCCAACGATATGATTGGCCGGGCAACGTACGCGAACTGGAAAACGTGGTCGAACGCGCCGTCGTCTTGACTAAAAACCGACAAATCCAGGTCAACGACCTTCCGGAGAAACTCATCGAAAAAGCCCATTCCACCGGCAACGATGACGGCCTCTACCGGCCCCAGTCGCTCAAAAAAGCCCTCGAAGAGCCCGAAAGACACATCATCCGAAAGGCCTTGGAGGCCAATAACTGGAACCGCCAGACCACCGCCCAAATCCTGGAAATCAATCGCACCACCTTATATAAAAAAATGAAACATTACGGCTTGGAAGCCGACCCCCAGTCGAAGTGACAACTCGATACGCTCTTAAATAATGCATATCCTTCCCTACAACCAAGAAACAAATATCCCCACCTGCCAAAAATAGCAAATCAATCTTCAAATAAGCGAATCAACACAAACTAGTGCGCATTACGCTGCCTAACAGAAAGAAGCTTTCGTATATCACACGACGAAAAACAGCCTGGTTTTGAAAACACCTTAAACAGGCTTAAAAGGCGAGCTTCAAAGGCTTGCGAAAACGGGCTGCTATACCCACCCGATTGTGCCCATTGTTTCGATCAACTTGGGAATTCTTCAACGTCTGGCAACGAACCACCTCCGCTTCGCTGCTCAGTTTTCCCTGGTAAGGAAAATATCCGTCACCCGGCGGAATAACCAGATCAACATCTAGCCGCGAGTACAAACAAGGCGCGCGCATCCCCCGCATTAAATCAAGTTCAAAATACACACCGCCCGTACTGATGTTTTGCGTCACCGTCCGAATCTTGTCGTTATGGGAAATATCGGCCGTACAAAACTCTAGGGGCAGTCTAATATTTAAACGACGGTGATGTCGTTTTTCTTCCATGCCAATCTCTCTACTACCATGATCCAGACTTCGTCCTTCGTTAATACTCTGCAATTGACGGACCAAGATATAAAAGCCTTTCTTAAATTTGCGCAAAAAACATAAACTACTGCTATTATGTACCTTACGCTTCCTCTATCGGCACCCTACCTGCTATAACAAAAGGCGCAATTCCCTCTCTGTTGTTTGACCGCAACAAAAATGATGCCCAAAACCAAAATATCTCACTTAAATCCCTTGAGAATAACATATTATGAGACTGTTGCTTAAATACAACACTAATTACCGTCAAAAATACATTCTTATTCTTATTCTTCTTCTCAAACAAACCGGTAAATCCGGTTTCCATATGCACGCTTCATCAATCCACCCTCCATAACCACCAGCAATTCACCTTTCTTGGCGAAAAAAAACCGCCCGCAACTTTTCGCCGCAGACGGTGTTTGTTTTTTTCAACTTATAAATAAAACCAGCTTACCTATTCCCACAGGTGGCTGCCAGGCCGATTACACCTTCCAACCAACATTCCCGCAAATTTTCTTCAATGCGTCGGTCGCTACTTTGAAGAGCTCCGGCCCGGTCTCTCCCGAAAACTGCCCGCCCTTGGCCAGGTGTGGCTCCAATGCCAGAAAACCATCGTACCTATTAGACGCCGCATCACTCAGAATTTTCGGAATGTCTCCATCCCCCTCGCCCGCCGGCACTCCAATCTTGTCGCCGTACTTCCAATCCTTAATATGAAAGTACCCCACGTACTTTTTCAGCGGCAGCCAGCAGGTCCGGTAGATATCCTTCACCCCCATAACAACGAAGTTGGCCGGATCAAACGCCATCACCAACTGCTTGGTATCCAGCGCCTCCGCCAGGTACGCACACCGCTCCGGATAGGCCCCGAACAAATTGGACTCATTCTCCAACGCCAACGTCACGTCATAATCAACCACGTAACTGACCATCTCTTCCAAACGGGCCAAAACCTTGCCCCGATCATCCGCTATATCCTGCCCCTCCGCCGGGTAAAAACTGAAAATCCGGATATACGGAGCATCGAACATCTCCGCCAGGTCCACCGCCCGCTTGAACTCATCGAAATGCTTGCGGTAATCATCGTCCATCTTGATCTTGCCGATAGGCGAGGCAATACTGGCAATCCCGAACCCACGATCACCGTACATCTTCTTCAATTCCATGCACTGCTCATCGGTCCATTTCATCACGTTCTGGCCCCAGGCCCCACGCAGCTCAATATACTTCACCCCGTTGGCTTCCATGCAATCCATATGCTCTTTCGGATCCTGGCTGATCTCGTCGGCAAAAGCGCTTATCTTAGGCATCGCGTTTCTCTCCAATCTGTGTCAGTAAATACCACGTTCCCACACCAATCTACATTATGCACCTATTTCGGCCGTACGACAAACTCGTAACTCCCCGAACCGACATTATAAATCGCCCTGCCATCCTTCTGCTCCTTCATCTCAACACCCTCCGCCTCATCCGCCGGCCCACCCCCTTCACTCACCAGGCTATCCTCAGCCACCGGCAAACATACCTCCCCCGTACTCCCCGCCGGAATCGTCACCTTGATAACATAATCCCCCGGCTCACCCTCCCAATGACTCGATATCCGCCCCGCAATCGAATCATAATCCGCCTTCACCCAATCCAAGCCGTTCACAATACCAGGCTTAATTCGTATCCTTTTAAATCCAGGATGCTCCCACATCGGCTGAATCCCCGCCAACGAATCGTAAAACCACGCACTGATATATCCGAAAAATACATGATTGCGCGAAGCCTCGCCCTTCCAGTCCTCCCAAAGCGTTGTTGCACCTTGTTCAATCCAGTATCCCCAACTGGGATACGTGTCACGTGACACAATCTCATAAATGGTATCTACTTGATCTTCAATTTCTAAAACCACAAGCACCAAGCCTGCGCCCACAACGCCGGTATCCAAATGATAGTCTTGCTTGCGAATATCCTCGATTAGATAGTTAAACACTTTTTCCTTTTGATCTTTTTCTACTAATTCTCCGTAAAGAGCACATGCTTGAGCTGTTTGTGACCCAGGTTTGTAATAACCTTTCTCTTTATCATAGAAAGTTTTGTTAAAGGCTTTTTTTATTTTCTTGGCAAGATCAGCATAACGACGGGCATCTGCTTGGTTGTCTTGGCAGTAGGCAATGCCAGACAACAGCCGAGCGTCAAGATAATAACAAAAAGTAGACGTCAACTCATTCGGCGTTTTGGTTTTCGCCGGCACCCAATCTCCCAAACCGTATTTGATAATATGGCCTTCGGCTACAGTTCCCAAGTAGTCCACATAGTCTTTCATGACCGAGTAATGCTTTTCCATTATTTCCCGGTCTCCGTAGGAATAAAATAAACCCCAAGGTACTAAAATATAGGCTATATCCCATGCCGGCCCGTTCCCCCACTCATACCCCCAACCTGCAGTCGGCACGATCCCCGGAAAAAATCGTTTCTCCGGTCCCCGCCGGGCATCCGGAAAATCATTAATCCATTTCTCGTATGCCGCTACGTTAAAAAAGTTCCACATCCCCATCGCACTCGCCAGATGCGCATCCGCCGTCCAACCGTTCTTCTCCCGGTGCGGACAGTCCGTCGGATAACCGTGAAAATTACTCCGATACGACCACCGCGCCGCCTCCTGAATCTTGTTCAACAACTCATTCGAACATTCAAACCGCCCCGCCGACGGAAAATCAGTATGCACCACCCGACCAGTTACGTCATCCAGACTCGGCTTTGCCGGCAACCCGCTGATCTCCACGTACCGAAAACCGTGATACACAAACCGCGGCTCATATACCTCGGCTCCCTCATCTTTGAATATATACGTATCCGTCTGAAACCGCGGATCTTTCACGTATTTGGCAATCTCCTCCTGATCCACCGTCCCGTCGTCATACAACCGCTCCCCATACTTCAAATTGACTTCCGTCCCCGCCGGCGCACTGGCCTTCAGCCTCACCCACCCGGCGAAATTCTGCCCCATATCAACAACATAAATCCCCGGCTTGGGCTCGGTCACCTTCACCGGCTTCATGTCCTGCGTCACCCGGATCGGCGGATTCTGCTGCGCCTCCAATCGCTTCGTCGGACTTTCCACCACCCGCACCTTTGGCCAATCCAGCGTTTCATAGCAAGCTTCTTCAAAACCGGGCACCTCCTTCCTCGCGTCATACACCTCACCGTTGCGAATACAATCAAAAACAATCGGCCCGGCATTCACCGTCCAGCTTTCGTCACTGACCAGCGGCCCACACTTCGATCCATCCTTATATTCCACCGGCATCTGCAAAATAAACCGCGGCGTATCCCGCCAAGGAGCCTGATTAAAATTCCACACCGCCTTGGTGTGCATGTTGTACCAGCCGTTGCCCACGATCACCCCGATACAATTCTTCCCCTTCCGCAGGTAATCGCTCACGTCATAAGTACTGTACAACGCCCGCTTGTCATACGCGGTAAACGCCGGATCCAACACCCGGTCCCCCACCCTGCGCCCATTGATATAAAGCTCGTAATATCCCAGCCCGCAGATATACGCCCGCGCCCGTTCCACTTCCTTATCCAGCACATACACCCGTCGATAATAACGACTCCCCTTGATCCCCTGGGCCGGCAATTTCCTCATTTCCTCATCCTCCGCCTCCGGCACGGTAATCCACTTAGCCTGCCAGTCCTCCTGCTTCAACAAACCCATCTCCCACCATGCCGGCTCACTGTATCCCGTCGGCTCATCCTGCTCATCCCACATCCGCACTTTCCAGTACACCCTTTGACCACTTTCAAGAGGTTGACCCTGGTATCGAATATGTACCGACTGATCGGACTCCACCTTACCACTGTCCCACAAGTTCCCCTCGTTCGCTTCCAACTTCTTCAAACTGTCCGCCGCCAATATACGATATGCGGTTTGCAACCCCCCCCGCCGATCACCGGTAGCCTCCAGTAT
>CAZMVS010000224.1:0-2189 GCA_964569525.1 uncultured Planctomycetales bacterium | reverse complement strand
GTGAGCTAACTTCCGTATATTGATCCTTAATCATTTGGTAATTTTCTTTTCCCGCAGTTCGGCCAAGGCACGGGCGGCCTCAGCGGCATCGTCAAAACTCAGACGCTCGGTTCCGATGATCTGATACGTCTCATGCCCCTTGCCGGCCACTAAAATAACATCGCCTGTTTCCGCTTCGGCCAGTACTTGGCGAATAGCCTGGCGGCGATCCGGTTGCACTTGCACTTTTTTTCGTTGCTGATCGGAGAAGCCGCCCAATATATCGTTGATAATCTGTTGGGGATCCTCGGTGCGCGGATTGTCGCTGGTAACCATAATCCGATCCGCCCAATCGGCGACCACCTTGGCCATTCGCGGTCGTTTAGTTTTATCCCGGTCCCCGCCGCACCCGAAGAGTACCGTCAGCCGCCCTTTCGTCAACGGGCGCAATGTTGATAGAGCGTTTTCCAATGCGTGATCGGTATGGGCGTAATCCACCAGGACGGTGAAATCATTTTCCGGACTGTTGCAATCCTCGCAACCCGCGGGCATGACTTTTTGCATGCGGCCGGGAACGCCGTTCACTTGTGACAAGGCCGAGGCGATAGCTTCCAACGGAACGCCCATGGCTATAGCTGCGGCAGAAGCCGCCAGACAATTCTGCACGTTGAACCGTCCGATCAAGGGAGTGATGATTACACAGCGGTTCTCGCTTTGGTTCGCGGAAAGTATTTCAGGATCAGCAATTAATTCAAACCGGATTCCATCGGCTGAACATTCCTGCAAACGAGCATAAACATTGAGATCATCGCGTTGGTCAGTCTCACCGGCTATGCCGAAATAGATATACCGTGCGGAACAGTCGGCTACAATATCCCTACCGGCGGGATCATCGGCATTGATAATGGCCACCGCCTGCGGCTCGAGATTGTCGAACAATTTTTTCTTGGCCTGCAGGTAGTTGGTCATGTCATGATGATAATCAAGGTGATCGCCGCTGAAATTACTAAACACGCCGACATCAAATTGCACGCCCGCGCAACGTTGCTGGTCGAGGGCGTGGCTGGAGACTTCCATGACCGCGGCCAGGGCGCCGGCATCGACGGCTTCGGCCAGGTAATTCATCAGGGTAACCGCGGGCGGCGTGGTCATCGGGGCTTCAATCGTACGGGACAAAAGATCGTACTGAATAGTCCCCAACAGCGCAGTGGGCATGCCGGCATGATAAAGAACGGCCCTCAGGAGATAGCAGAAAGTGGTCTTACCGTTGGTGCCGGTGACGCCGACCATTTTCAGCCGACCGTTGCGCTGCAGCTCATCGATTCCAAGCAGAGTGCGTGCCAAAAGGCCGGCTACGCCCCGAGTCGAGAGTAAGCATAAACCGGCCACAGTATCGGGCAGTTCAACGGGTTGTTCACTAATAATAGCGGATGCCCCGGCCTGGAGGGCCTGGGGGATGAAATTGTGGCCATCGGTTTGGCTGCCGCGGGAAGCCACGAAACAAGCGCCCGGTTTGACTCGGCGGGAATCTTCCTCGATCGCGGTGATGACGGGATCCGGATTGCCGCTCCATTTGTCAGCCAGACCGGTCTGCCTGATCAGTTGACTCCAATTCATCGATTTTGTTGCCGCGGGCATCCGTGCCTTCCTCCTGCAACCGATCGAGTCAGCGCATCTCGGTCCGCAGTCGCCTCTTGCATTTTCAGTAGATCCGAAGGCGACATTATACCAAAAACCCAAGCGGCGCGCGGCGGATCGTCGCCCTTTCAGGTGGAAATGTTATGTTTTTTGCGGCCCTGGGCGGCGGAACGGTTTAATGCGTGCCGTCGGCCACACGAATATCCGGATCATTCACAGGTTTGTCCGGCGGAATACCCAAGTAAGGCAGCACCTGTTCAAAAATTGCTTTCACCGCCGGTCCGGACACCAAGCCCCCGTAATATCCGATGCGCGGGTTGGGTTTGCGGATCATGACCACGACTACGATTTTCGGATCATTAGCCGGTGCCGCCCCAATGAAAGAGGCCATGTAAGCTCCCGGTTCATATCCACGGCGATTTTCGTAGGGTACCTGAGCGGTTCCCGTTTTGCCCATGGCGGTATAGTCTTCCATAATCACCCGCCGACCCGTTCCTTCCGGGGAGACCACACCGGTCAGCATCTTGCGGACCTGAGCGGACACGTCGGCTTCGATCGCCCGGCAGCGGACC
>CAZMVS010000223.1:0-7733 GCA_964569525.1 uncultured Planctomycetales bacterium | reverse complement strand
TATCCTGCAACGACGGATTTCCGCCCTTGAATATGAAGGAAGAAACACCCCGCAGCCGATGGATGCCATTGCCGCGGGGTGTGGGTGCGTATGCGATATATTTACCGGCCGGAAGGCACCGGTCTCACTTAGCTGATCGGTGGCAGGGTGACCGGTAATACCAGGTTAATCGGCGGCTTCTTGGACCGCAGTTCTTTCAGGGTTTCTTCCGACATCGGAGCATCGAGCTTGAAGGTCATAAAGGCCTTGTCCTTTTGTCGGGAGAGCATGAAATCCGCGATATTTGCTTTGTGGGCACCAAAAAGGGTTCCCACCATGCCGATCACGCCCGGTTGATCGTCATTCTGGATCATTACCATTTCGCCTTCCGGGACCAGTCTCATTTCATAGCCGTCGATAGCCGTTATGCGTGGTCCGCCGTCAACGGATATTTCACCTTGGATCCGGTGCGTGCCCTCACTGGTGGTTACGCTCATGGAAACGCTGTCGGTAATCGAACTTATGGCTGAGTCGGTACTTGACTCGGTCTCGATCCCTCGCTCGCGAACAAACTGGTCAATGTTAATCAGGTTCAATCGCTCGTTGAAATGGGGGCCTAGCAAGCCGATCATAAGCTGCTTACTTAACGTTTTGCTTAATGGGGTCAGTGATTCACCATGGGCTTTTGTGTTGACTGACTTAATCACGCCACTGCACAATCGGCCGAGGATGTTCCCCATCCGCAGGGTCAAGTCCATATAAGCCTTGTCTCGCTCGGTCATTTGGGAGGGCAGGCCGGCGACGTTGACGGCATACCGGATTTCGCCGGTCGATAGGTAACTAATCAACGAATCCACGGCATCGAGCGTTACCGCCAATTGGGCTTCCTTCGTCGATGCGCCCAAGTGGGGGGCCAGAACGGTATTAGGGGCTTCGAGCATGGGATTATTCGGATCCGGTGGTTCGCTGGAATAAACATCCAATGCCGCCGCAGTCACCTTGCCGCTTTGCAAAGCTTCGGCCAGGTCGGCTTCATTAATCACCCCGCCCCGCGAGCTGTTAACGATACGCACACCATCTTTCATCTTGGCGATGTTATCTTTGTTGATCATGCCCCGGGTTTCGTCGCTCAGCTTGGTGTGCAGGGTGAGATAATCCGCTTGGGCAAAGACTTCTTGAGGGGAACCGACGAGGGTTACTTTTCCTTCCAAGGCGGTGGTTCCGCTGTAGAAAGGATCATAGGCCACGATTTTCATTTCGAAGGCCGCAGCCCGCTGGGCGACCGCACGACCGACACGGCCCAAACCGATGATTCCCAGCGTCTTACCTGATAACTGGGTTCCCACAAATGCTTTTCGCTTCCACTCACGGGCTCGGACATGGGCATCGGCTTTCGGGGTATGGCGAGACATGGCCAGGATCAAGGCCATGGTCTGCTCGGCCGTACTGATCGTATTGGCGTCGGGAGTATTCATGACCAAGATGCCTGCCTGGGTGGCCGCGTCAAGGTCAATGTTATCCACTCCTACGCCAGCCCGAGCGATGGCCCGAAGCTTGCCCGGATTCTCCAGCACTTTCGCCGTAACCTTCACGCCCGACCGGACGATCATACCGTCATATTGACCTGCTTCTTTTGCGAGTTCATCCTCGCCAAGCCCGGTCTTTACGTCATATTCAACGCCTTCCATCTGCTCGATACGATCAAGCCCCGGCTGGGCCAGGGGATCAGCAACAAGTATCTTGATCATCGTCCTCTACCCTTTCATAGATGTTGTATAAGTCAGTTATTTCCAAGAGGCCGCATTTTACTCTCCCTCGGCGGGTCTGTCACGGCTTAATGACGGCGGATCCGGTTCATAATAGCGAAATGACAAACAAAATGGCTGCGCGTTGAGACCGATCATGACTGCGTCTAAAATGACTGTATTGTTCCGAACTAGGGTAAATTATGGAGAAAAGACGAAATGGCTGCCCAGTACGAACTTGGTATCATCGGTGCCGGCAACATGAGTGAAGGCATTCTTTCGGCCGCAGTGGATAAGCAACTCTATCCCCCAGGCAAGATCATTGTGGCTGACCCTGATCCCAATCGGCTGGAACTTTTTACCAGCGAGTTTGGGGCCATTTGCGTGGCGGATAATCGCCAATTGGTCGCTACCGCCAAGCGGGTCCTGCTGGCCGTCAAACCGCAGATTTTTGACAAAGTGGCCGCCGGTATTAAAGACCTGGTTACCGAGGATCATCTTTTGGTCAGCATCCTGGCCGGGATGAACACCGTCCGCATTGCCGCCGCCTTTGGCAATATCCGTCCCCGGATCGTTCGGGTGATGCCCAACCTGCCCATTCGGGTAGGGGCCGGTACGGCAGGACTATGTGCCGGGGAATATGCTACTCGGGATGATCTGGCCGAGGTCCGGCGGATTTTCGAAGCCGGTGGGGCGGCTGTCGTGGTGGATGACGAAAACCTGATGGATGTGGTGACTGCGATTTCCGGATCGGGCCCGGCCTACTTTTATTATTTCGTCGAAGCCCTGGTGGAAGGAGGGAAGGCCTGTGGGCTCACAAAGCAGGATGCCCTTAAACTGGCCGAACAAACCTGCCTCGGAGCGGCCCGCATGATGCTCGAAACGGGTGAACCGCCGGCCGAGCTTCGCCGCAAAGTGACAAGCAAAGGCGGCGTCACCCAGGCAGCCCTAGAGCATATGGAAAAAGCCAACGTAAAAAGTGATATCCGCGAAGCTATCGAGGTCGCGGTGAACCGCTGTCGTGAATTGGGTGCATGAAAAATTGATCTACCGAGGGATTCAGCGTACATTTTTTGGTTGCTCGGGCGATTTTATGAAAATCAACGGAGAATTTTCAACGCGGCATTGATTCTTCCGGACATTGTTTCTGGAAAAAGATAGTAATAATGAGGTTGAATGTATGAACAGGTTGATGAAAATACTATTTGTCGGCTTGGTAGGTATGTTTTTATTGCCCGGCTGTGGAAATAGCGGCAGCGCATCTTCCGACAAAAATAAAAAGACCATTGCGGTTATCCCCAAGGGTTTGACCCACGACCATTGGAAGAAGATGGAGGCCGGAGCCCGCAAAGCCGCTGGAGAAGCGGGCAATATCATAATTGACTGGAAAGGCCCACCCAAGGAAGACGACACTGATCAGCAGATCAAACTGGTGCAGAACTTCGTCAGCAGCGGCGTCGACGGTATTGTCTTGGCCCCGCTAAGTGACAAGGCGTTGGTTTCTCCCGTTCGACTGGCCAATAGTGCGGGTATTCCGGTACTGGTTGCGGATTCCGGCCTGGATGGCGAGGTAGGTAAGGATTACATCAGTTACGTCGGTACGGATAATTACAACGCAGGGCGATTGGGAGGGGAATATCTGGCCGGTCTTATTAATGATGGTGATACTGTGATGCTTTTGCGATATATGGAAAGCTCCGCCAGCACCATCAAACGCGAGCAGGGATTTCTCGACGCCCTCAAGGAAAAGGCCCCAAACGTCAAGCTGATCGATCCGCCGCAATATGCCGGCGGCGACGCGAACTCCGCGAAAAAAGCGTCGGAAAACATGATCACCGCTCACCAGGGAGAATTTCAGGCTGTTTTCTGCCCCAACGAATCCAGCACCAAGGGTATGCTCCTGGCATTGGAGGATCGTCAATTAGCGGGGAAAGTAAAATTCGTCGGTTTTGATATTATTGTGCCTGATTTTCCCGAAGCGATGGCCGAGGGGAAACTCCATGGATTTGTAGTACAGAACCCTTTCCAGATGGGTTACAAATCCGTGCAGATTATGATCGACCATTTTGCGGGCAAAAAAGTGCCTGAGAAAATTGACACCGGGGCGGTCCTCGTAACGCCGGAGAATATCGATAAACCGGAGATCCGGAAACTGATTACACCGGTTCCCGAAGATTAAACCTATGAGTGATACAACCGCACAGGAAGCGCCAGTATTAACAGGCCACGGTAGTCGCAAAGTCTTGCGCTTAACATGGAAGTTCCTTGCTCCATTCCTTGGGCTGGTCTTAGTGCTGGCCTTTTTTCACAGTCGGCGGCCTGAGGCGTTCCTTACCGTCATGAACCTGAAGTTTGTGGCTGCCCAGACGGTCATCCTGGGGATTTGCGCTATTGGAATGTCTTTCGTTATGATTGGCGGGGGGATCGACCTTAGCGTTGGCTCAGTGATGGCCTTGGCCGGCGTTGCCACCGCCTTGGCTTTGAAACAGGGATACTCCACACCAATGGCCGTGGTTGCCGCCCTGGTCGTTGGTGGAATTTGCGGTCTTTTGAACGCCCTTATGGTTACCGGTCTGCGCATAATACCGTTTGTGGCTACCCTGGGCATGATGAGTATCGCGCGCGGAACGGCACGCGCGGTGGCTGACAACCGTATTGTCCGCCTTGATGAAAGGCCGGAGACGCTTGCTGAATTTGTACGGCCCATCCAATCGCAGGCCTGGTGGGATTATGCCCCTTCCGTATGGATCATGTTTTTGGTGGCCGCGCTAGCCGGTATAGCTTTGAACTTTACCGCCTTTGGACGGCGAACTTATGCCTTGGGCTCGAATGAGTTGGCCTCCCGCTTCAGCGGCATCGCCGTCAACCGCCAGAAAATCTTGATTTATACCATTTGCGGAATTTTGACCGGTTTGGCCGGCGTTTTTCTCTTTGCCAATACGACCGAAGGTGATCCCACCGCCGCTGTCGGTATGGAGTTACAGGTGATTGCCGCGGTGGTCATTGGCGGCGGCTCCCTGATGGGTGGCGAGGGTAGTATTCTTGGTACTCTTATCGGGGCCTTTATGCTGACTTTTCTTGTGAACGGCTGTACGCTGGCGGGCTACCCCAACTGGGTTCAGGAAATTGTCATTGGGGCCATCATCGTCCTGGCCGTCTCCCTGGATTATTTCCGCCGCAAAATAATTGCCTGATGGTATTATTCGCTAACGATCGATTTCCCGGCATGCTCGGTTAACAATCCCAGCATGATCTCTGTGGCCTGAGATACCTGGTCCAACTCGACGTATTCATCCGCGGTATGGGCCTGGCGAATATCTCCGGGACCGAAAAGCACTGACGTGATTCCCGCCGCCGAAAAGGGTCCGGTATCCGCGAAATAATCCACACCTTCCGGATGTTCCTGGCCATTGAAGCGATTGCAGAGGTCAAGCATCTTTTTTGCTACCGGGGCTTGGGGTGGGCAGTCCAGCCAATTATGCTGTTGTTTCAACTCCACCCGAAAACAATCCCTGTCACCCAACGCTTCTTCCAACATTCCCTCCAGCTTGGCTACCAGCTTTTCATTCGGCGGGCCGGAAATCAATCGGCTATCGATTTTCGCCGTGCAATGTGCGGGTAATATGTTAATCTCCGAACCACCCTCGATCAGGGTTACCTGGCACGTGGAACGTCCCAACAGAGGGTGACTCCTTTGGCGAAGATATTCCGTCCATGGTCCGTGAACGACCTGTACTGCTCGGGACATCAATTCGATCGCATTGCTTCCTTGCTCAGGGACCGAAGCGTGACAAGGTTGCCCGAAGGTTTCCATCTTCAGCCATAATGGTCCTTTGTGGGCGGTTACCAATTTGCACGCCGTCGGTTCACCCACGATGGCGGCATCAGTCCGAAAGCCATGTTTCATCAAGGTAGACGCACCGGTGCAGCCGGTCTCCTCACTGGCTGTGGCCACAAAATAGAGCTTGTCCGCGGGCAACTGTTTGTCTTCCTTGGCCAATCGTAAGGCGGTCAAAAAAGCAGTCATCGATCCCTTGGTGTCGCAGCTGCCTCGGCCGTACATTCGACCTTCACGGATTTCCGCGGCAAAAGGATCAATCGTCATATCCTTGATCGGTACCGTATCCATATGGGCTTCCAGCATCAGGCTGGTTTCGCCTTTTTGCTCCGGCCAATGGGCGATAAGGTTTGGCCGACCGGGATATACTTCTTGACGGCGAATTTCCATCCCCAGTTTTTGCAGGAAGTTGGTGAGATAGTTGGCGATTTGTTCCTCGGTCCGGGCCTGTTCCGGCGGTTCCGTTGAGGATTGGGCACTGTTGATCTTAACCAGTTCGGCTAACAGAGATTGCAGTTCGTATTGTTCCTGACCGGTAAGTTGTCGCATGAAGCTATTATAAGGGTTGGACGGTTTCGTGGCAGGGGGCTATTTCACTTCGATAAATTCAAGTTCGTCGGTTTTCAGATCCAACAAGGCCACCGTCCTGGTCACCGATCGATGCAACGCTCTTGGATTGATTATCCGCATGTTTTGTATCCGTTGATCGTTTCGGCGATGGGTATGTCCGTGCACCAGGTAATCATGTTCGGCCGCTGTGATCGCCTTGGCAAAGTTTTTTTCATGACCATGGAAAACAGCTATCGATTTGCCGTCGCAAAGAAAGTGAACCGGGCCATCCGGAAAAGGCAGCCCCAACTCCGTCACGTAATCTCGCCAGGAAGCATCTGGATGATCCGTATTTCCCCAGACGAACCAGCATGGCCGGCCGGCCAATGCCTCCAATACCTCCAAGCCCCCCAAGTCGCCGCAGTGCACAATAGCCTCCGCCCCCGCATCTTCCAGCAGTTCAAGGGCACGGTGCACTTGATTTACCCGGCCATGGGAATCGGACATGATCCCTAATTTCATAATCGAACAGGCCTCCCACTATTCAAGCATAATTCAACCATCAGCTTGCCGCGACCCCGGGCTTTATTGTACCGAGGTTTTCAAGATTGTCTTTCTTTTTGGTCTCGGTTTGCTTGGTCAGGCAGTAGCGGCCATTCACTCCGATTTCGCTTTAAGCTCATATGCGGGTACAATTTGCATACAAGACGATATGGGCTTAGCATGTCCGGATTCACCGGCCTGTAATGGGATGGCAGGGTGAAAGCGGCCTCTGGAGACTGAAATCCATGTTTTGGTGCCCGTAACGGTATGTAACGTAGAGGGCTAAAAGGACCGCTTTAACGGATAGAATATGCTGACAGGACGATGATAAATGTATGCCATTATTAGTGATATTCATGGTAATCTCGAAGCCCTGAACGCGGTACTGGAAGATATCGACAAACGTGGGGTTGAGCGGATCATCTGCCTTGGGGATATCGTTGGTTACGGGGCCAATCCCAAGGAATGCGTGGATCTGATTATGGAGCGTGCCGAGGTCTGTATTTGTGGCAACCATGACCACGCTGTTTTTTATGAGCCTTGCAATTTCAATCTTGGTGCGGAGCGGGCTTGCTACTGGACTCGGCAATTGCTGGAAGATGAGCCTGATCGAGCAGTTCGTGCCCGGCGATGGGATTTCTTAGGCAAGCTTCCGGTTCGAACGGTGTTCGATGACAAGCTGTTTGTGCATGGTTCGCCCCGTCGGCCGGTTAATGAGTACATGTTTGCTGACGACGTCTATACGAATCCTAACAAGTTGTTGGGGAATTTCGAGAGATTTGCCGAGGTGGCCTGTTTTGTAGGGCATACTCATGTGCCGGGTGTTTTTGTTGATGATCCCTATTTTGAATCGCCGGACGAATTGGCCGAACCCGGCTTTTACGAAATCGCTGATGACGATAAGGTCGTCATTAACGTGGGAAGTGTCGGCCAGCCGCGGGATCGTGATCCCCGGGCTGCTTATGGTATCGTAGAGGATAATCGGGTTGAGTTTATTCGCCTTGAATACGATATCGAAAAGACGGTTAGCAAAATTCTCTCCGTCCCTGAATTGGACGACTTCCTCGGCCACAGACTTC
>CAZMVS010000222.1:0-5272 GCA_964569525.1 uncultured Planctomycetales bacterium | reverse complement strand
TTGGGAGTGAACCGTCCGCCGGATACGGCTGTTCCGGACAAGATCGAGGAGGACAAGCCCGATCCGTTGCATAACCTTCTGGAGGTGCGGAAGAACATCACGCGGAAGAATTTCCAGGAGAGTTATCACGATGCGCTGCACTATCGTGAGGAGTGTTTGAGCTTGTTTCGGCACGGATATTTGTCGCTGGAGGACCGGGTTTTGGCGGAGGCCATTTTCTGGGCCTGCGGGCGGCGGATTTTGCGGATTGTGCGGGAGTTGGAATACGTGCCGGATGACCTGGAGAACCTGGAACGGGCTATGGCGGATACGTATTTTTGTAATTTCTCCTGTTTCCAGTCGTTGCCGGATTTCTGGGCGGTGCAGCAATTGTTTCCGGTGATGCCGATTCATCGGCTGAACGAAAAGCCCGCGCGGCGGGGGGTTCTGGCGGATATTACCTGTGATAGTGACGGGAAGATTGATCGGTTTATTGACTTGCGGGACGTTAAGGACGTTTTGGAGCTGCATTCGTTTGACGGAAGCCCTTACATTATCGGGGTGTTTATTACCGGGGCCTACCAAGAGATTTTGGGGGACATGCACAACCTGTTCGGGGATACCAACGCGGTGCACATTCGATTAGAAGCGGACGGGACTTATCGCATTGAAAATATCGTGAAGGGGGACACGATCGGCGAGGTGCTTAATTTTGTGCAATATCCTGCGAATGAACTGGTGCACCGATACCGCCAGATGGTGGAGAACGCGGTGCGGCAGGGGACGATATCTTTTGAGGAGGCGGGCGAGTTTACCCGCAAATTTGAGCAGGGATTGGAGGGCTATACCTACCTGGATTGGGGAGCGGGTTGCTGACGCCTTGAGCAATGCTATTGGAAAATACGGTTATCAAAGTGGCTCCATGCGGGGCCTTTTTTTTTGACGATGAACCGTGGCGATTGTGGTTTTCGTGAAGCGTTGACGCAATGAAGAGTGTAAGATTTCTCCCTGCGAACAAAATGCCTTATCGGCCTTTTGTTCTCCACTCGAAATGACACAATGGTCGGTCGGGATGGTGAGGAGAGGTTAAAACAATTTCATGGAGTAGGTTTTGTGGCGGGATTGGCTGATCTTTGCCAGCGGATTACGTGGATGGTCTGTTTTTCCATGCGGGCGACGTTGGTGCCGGTGATTTTGGCCAGTGGGTTGTCGCTGTGAAGTTGTTTTTTGATTGGGGTTGTGAGTTTTGACCATTTGTTTTGAGGAATGACGAGAAGAATGGATTTGCCCGGTTGGGTTTTAGATGGGCGCGTAGCAGGGGCATGCAGCAGGTTTTTAAGTTCGGCATGGTGAATGGTGCGGGCTGACGTGTGGAGATAGAAGAACACGGAGGGTTCCTCGTAATCGACAAGGTAAATTTGTTCGCCGGGTTGGTGTAATTTGTTGAGTCGGTCGGCCAATTGGTGATTCAGGCGTAAGGGTTCCAGGGCGGGTAAGAGGAAGAAGCCGATAGCGGTGTACAGGGCGGCGGTGGTGGCCAGCATGGCGGTGAGGTTTTTTTGAGTTGAGATACGAGCAAGCCGGGCGGCGATTGCGAAGCCGACGAACACAATGAGGGCGCAGAAAGTTGCCGGCAGACGGATTGGCGCGGGGAGGGTGAACAGTGCGATTAATACGCCGATGCCGCCCAGGACGGCCAGGAATAGGGAGCCGCGGGCTAACAGGTGTTTAATTTTTTGTGTGGTTTTGTTTGTAGATGGTTTCTGTTCGAGGGCCAGGTTGAGCAGTAGGGCGGACAGGATGGCCAGGGGTACGTAGCAGGGCAGGGTGTAGTGGGGAAGTTTGCTGCGGATCAATTCCAGGATCAGCCAGGGCAAGGCCCACCAGATCAGCAGGACGATGTTGCGGTCATTTTGTTTTCTGTGTTTAAAAGCGTATTTGACGCCCAGGAAAGCGAGTCCGGTCCAGGGTAGCAGGCCGACGATGGCGATCAGTAGGTGATAGCCCGGCGGGCCGGTATGGCCGTGAGGTGTACCGGTGATGCGGGAGAGAATTTCGAAGCCGACGAATTGATTGGTCAGGCGCGGGCCGGCTACTTGCCAAATGTAAAGGTACCACGGGGCAGCGATGATCAAAGCGGCGGGGATGCTGAGATAAAATTTTGGTGTTGTAAGCCAATGACGTTTTTGTTTGGTGAACAGCAGGGCGAGGGCGAATCCGCCGGCGAATAAAATAATGGCGGGTCCCTTGGCGAGGATGCCCATGCCTATCGCGACGCCGAAGAGAATTGTTCGGTTGAGGGTGCAGCTTTTGTTTGCGATTTGCCAATGGGAAAGGACGGCAAGGAGGATGCAGGTCAGCAGGAGGCTGTCGGTGAGGACCATTTTGCCCACGATGGCGGGCAGGCCGGCGGTGATAAAAATAAGGCTGCTGTATAAAGCGATTCGCCGGTTAAATAGTGCGGCGGCCAGTCGGGCGACCAGCAACACGTTGATGACGGACAGCAGGAGAGGGACGAGGCGGGCTTGAAAGGTGCCGATGCCGAAGAGCTTGAAGCTCGCCCCGATGAGCCAATAGAGCAGAGGCGGTTTGGCCAGCCAGATTTCGCCGAGGTAGTGGGGGGTCAGCCAATTGCCGCTGAGGACCATTTCTTTGGCTACCTGGGCGTACCAGCCTTCGTCGCGGTCGAAGAGGCTGACGCCAAATGTGCCGGGGACTAAGACGATGACGGAGACGAGAATTAAAAGGAGTATATTGCGATGGCCGAGGTTGCCGTCGTTGGTCAGGTGATTCTCATTTTGTTGGTTCAGTTGCTGTTTCATTATGGCCAATGGTTTGGTTGAGATATTTGCAAAAATCGGTGTGGTTACCATAATCGCTGGGACACATGGATGACAAGACGCAACAATTCGATGCCGGCGTTGAGGCTGGGGCGATCGAGCAGCCAAAGGAATCCCCATCAGCAATAAGGAAGCCGGCGCGGTGGAAGCTTTTTGCGTGGTTGGCGGCGGGGATCGGTTTTGTTTTACTGTTGGTATTTGATATTCCATTGATGCGTTTGAGGTATGCGGTGATCGGCAAGAAGCCGGAGGGTTTTCTGGACCAGGTGATCATAGGGTTGCGGGATTTTGCCCAAGTGGTGCCTATTGTGGTGACGGTGATATTAGTGGCTACTTATGATCGTCGGCGGTGGCGGATTATTCCGATTATGCTTTTTGCTTTATTGCTGGTGGCTATTACCTCCAACTCGGCGAAATGGGTGGTAAGCCGTTGGCGGCCGCAGGATGCGATTGAGAAGGTAGCCCCTTTGAGCGAATTAACACAATCGCAAACGTGGATCGGCTGGGGAACGGGTAACAGGGAGACCGCGACGCAGGCGTTTCCGTCGGGACATTCGGCGGCGGCCTTTGCGTTGGCGGGCGTGTTGAGCGTGTATTATCCGCCTATTCGCTGGCTGGTCTGGACACTGGCAGTGGGTTGTGCGGTATCCCGTTATTTGGATGCGGTACATTGGCCGAGTGATTGTTTAGTGGGGGCGGTATTGGGGTATGTATGTGCGTGGATCGCCTTGCTGCCTGCGCGATGGGGACGGGGACAGGATTCTTGAAGTCAATTCAATTTTAGTTGCCCAGTTTGTTTCGCCAGCGGAGTATGGCTTCCAAGGCCTGTAATGGGGTGAGGTTATTGGGATCGGTTTGGCGGATTTCCTTAATCACTTCTTCGGTGGGATCGGAAAAGAGCATCATTTGATCGTTGGGGCGGGTTCGTTTGGCGGCGCGTTTTGGAGCCCGGCTGGTGGCGGAGAAGTTGGATTCCAGCTCGGCCAATATTTCCCGGCTGCGGTTGATGACTTCGTTATTGACGCCGGCGAGTTTGGCGACGTGCACGCCGTAGCTTTGATCGGCGGAGCCGGGGATGATGCGGTGGAGGAAGATGATTTCCTCGGCCCATTCGCGGACGGCGACGTTATAGTTGGTCACACCTTGTAAGTATTGTTCCAGTTGGGTCAATTCGTGGTAGTGGGTGGCGAAGAAGGCCGGACAGCCGATGCGTGTGGCCAGGTGTTCGGCCAAGGCCCAGGCGAGGGCCAAGCCGTCGAAGGTGCTGGTTCCGCGTCCGAGTTCGTCGATGATGACCAGGCTGTCGGGTCCGGCGTTGTTGAGGATATTGGCGGCCTCGGTCATTTCGACCATGAAGGTGGATTGGCCCCGGGTTATTTCGTCGGAGGCCCCGACGCGGGCGAAGATGCGGTCCACGGGTTTGAAGCGCATGGCGGTGGCGGGGACGAAGCTGCCGGTCTGGGCCAGCAAGGTTAGCAGGGCGATCTGCCGGATGTAAGTGCTTTTGCCGGCCATGTTGGGCCCGGTGATGATCATCAGGCTGGTGTTGTGGTCATTGTTTTGGCCGAGGACGGTATCGTTGGGTACGAACTTTTCGGCGAGGCTTTGTTCGAGGACGGGGTGGCGGCCTTCGTTGATGTCGAGGATGCGCTGGTCGGTGATTTCGGGGCGGACGTAACGTTGTCGGTCGGCCAGGTAAGCCAATCCGGCAATGGTATCGATTTCAGCGACGGCCAAAGCTAATGTTTGCAGGCTGGCGATTTGTTCGACGGCGTATTGGCGGATTTGTTCGAACAGTTTGGCTTCGCGGGCGTTGGCTTTTTCCTGGGCGGTAAGCACTTCGGTTTCGTAGTTTTTGACTTCTTCGGTGATATAGCGTTCGGCGTTTTTGAGGGTTTGTTTGCGGACGTACTCGGGGGGGACGCGGTCTTTGTGGGTATTGGTGATTTCGATGTAATAGCCGAAGACCTGGTTGAAGCCTACTTTGAGGGAGGGGATGCCGGTGCGTTGAATTTCACGGGCCTGGAATTCAGCCAGCCATTGTTGCCCGTCGGTACCCACGCAGCGCAGGCGGTCGAGTTCTTCGTCGAAGCCGGCGGCGATGATGCCCCCTTCGTTGAGGGTGAGCGGCGGGTTGTCGCTCAGGGCGGTGGTGAGGAAATTGCCCAGTTCGCGTTGGCCTTTGATGGCTTCACGTCTTTCCCGGAGGAAGGGGCAGAGGGAATCCGTTTTTATTTGTTCCTGTTGTTCGAAGGCCTCGAGTTGGCCGGCGAGTTCGTCCACGGTTTGCAGGGTTCGGCCGAGGGCGACCAGGTCGCGGGGTGAGGCCCGGCCTACGCCGAGGCGGGCGGTGATGCGTTCGATGTCGGCCAAGCGGTCGAGATGCTCGCGGATGGTTTGCAGTTGATGAGGGTCGGCAAGCAGGTCGGCGATGGCTTGCTGTCGGCGGCGGA
>CAZMVS010000221.1:0-1861 GCA_964569525.1 uncultured Planctomycetales bacterium | reverse complement strand
CTCGCCGTCCGCTTACTTCCCCAGAAGGAGAAGAATCGTATGTCCCGCAAAACTCTGGCAGTCACGTGCTTTTTAAGCTTGTCTGTTGTTCTTTTCGTTTCCCAATCTTCCAAAGCTAATCCTTCTTACGAAAAGCTTAAAGAACAATTTGCCACTCCTGATCATGACAAATGGGGCGAAGTCCCCTTGTGGTGGTGGGAAGGCGATCCCATGGATAAAGAACGCATGACCTGGCAGCTTAAGACCTTGCGCGACAAGGGCGTCAAAACCGTTTGCCCCATCCAGCGCTCGCCGGCCCGCTGCGATCCGAAATCTTTCTCCGACAAATGGTGGAAGTACTTCACCTTCGCCCATGAAAAATGCAAACAACTTGGCATGACCATATGGGCCTACGACCAGGTTGGCTATGGGCATTACGGTTGGCTGGAAAAAGCCGCCGCCAAGGTGGGCAATACGGGTACTTTTAAAATCAACTTCGTGAGCAAAGACGTCCGGGGCGGCGATGAGGTGAAGCTGGAATTGCCTGACGGGAAATTACTCGACGCCCGCGTTTATCCCATACGTGACGGTATTGCCATTGATCAGAAAAGTTTCGATCTCCCCGAAAAAGTAAACGATGATCAATTGGCATGGATCGCGCCCGAAGGAACCTGGCGAGTGACCGCCACAGTGGCTGTCCCCTTCTTATCCTTTCATTTGAACGAACAGGCCGCCAACCAATTCCTGGAGATGTTCTACGGCAAGTTGGCCCGGCAATGTGGGGCGGAAAACCTCGGCAAAAGTTTGGCCGGCGTTTTCCAGGACGAGCATCCCATGACCCCGCGCGATCTTTATACTGAAAAGTTAGCTGAAAACTTTCGTGAGCGGTTCGGTTATGATATCGCCCGGGCTATCCCCGCCTTGCATTTCGACGTCGGGCCAAAAACACCCAAATATCGCACGGACTTCTTTGATGTTTATTTGGATGAAGATGAGCGCTGTTATTGGAAAAAAGTATTTGATTGGACTCAGCAGCGGAATTTACTGACTAGTTATGATAATTGGGGCCGCAAGAATATTTATAAGCAGAGCGCAGGCTACATCGATTATTACCGTACCCAGCGATGGTTTTCCGCCCCCGGCTATGACGATTTTTATCACTTTCCTTTCCGCCAGCGAAATTATTATGACACAAAACTCGCATCCTCTATCGCCAATATGTACGACCGCTCGCGGGTCTGGTTGGAGGGTTTTCACTCCAGCGGATGGGGGCGAACCACCGAGCAAACCCTCGAATGGCTGTCCGCTAATTACGCTTTTGGAGCCAACCTTTACGATGAACACGGTCTGTATTATTCCACCCGTACCAGTACCTGGGAGCATGCCGCCCCCGATCCCCACTGGCGTCAGCCCTATTGGCGATATTACCAGCATATTTCCGATTGGGTGTCCCGCCTGAGTTACCTTATGAGCCAGGGAACCCACGTTGCCGACGCCGCGGTACATTACCCCGTCACCAGCCTGTTGGCTGGTCAACCGGCGGGAATCGAAAAACCGGACTATAACCACTACATGACCCTCTCCCGCACCCTCTACGATGCCGGTATCGATAACGACATTATTGATGACGAATCCATCATGCGCTCGACAGTGGTCAATGGCGTTCTGTCGGCGGCGGGGCTTGATTATCGATGCTTGGTCTTCGATCGCGAAATCACCATGCGCCTCGACGTTCTGCGTAAGGCCCTGGCTTTGGCCCGTTCCGGGGGGACCGTTATTTTCTATGGCGGCCTGCCCATGGCGTCAACGGATAACGGCCGCGATGATCCGCAGGTGGCAAATATTTTGCAACATCTATTAGGTATTAGCGAAGCCAACGCCG
>CAZMVS010000220.1:0-2446 GCA_964569525.1 uncultured Planctomycetales bacterium | reverse complement strand
CCCCTACCAATTAGAAATACTGAACGTTCGGTATTTTTGCCTGTGCTTGCAGATTTGAACAAACAAATCCTCGCGTCATTTGAATAGCTTTTTTTGTCTTTTTAGTTCATTTTAATTTTTGTATCACGTTTCTAGTTGCTGAGCTTAATGCCTGAAAGGGGTAAGTATGAATTTTGAACTTAGCAAAGAACAAAAGGATATAAAAATGGCGGCACGGGAGTTTGCCGAGGGCGAAATCCGCGACGTTGCCAAGGAATATGACCAACGGGAGGAGTTCCCACATGAGCTTTGGCGTAAGGCCTGCGAACTTGGTTTTGTGGGTGTTTTCCTCAATGAAGAAAACGGCGGCGCCGGCCTGGGTCTGTTCGAATATTGCTTGACCACGGAGGAATTCTGGCGTGTTGACCCGGGCTGCGGCTGTCTGCTGCTAACCGCATTTGGAGCCGAGATACTGCAAAATCATGGCACTAAAGAACAAAGGGAAAAGTACCTGCCTCCAATCCCCGCAGGAGAAGCGATCATGGGAACGGCTGTTACTGAGCCGGACGCGGGAAGCGACATATTCGGAATCAATACCGCGGCAACCCGAAATGGAAACGAATACATCATCAACGGCTCTAAGGTTTTTATCACCAACGGCACCATCGCCGATTACCTGGCGGTCTATTGCTTGACCGACCCCGAGGCCGAATCCCGATATGATCGCTACTCGGTCCTGATGGTTGAAACAGATCGGCCCGGATTCGAGTCCTCCAAGATCAAGGGGAAATTGGGTATCAGGGCATCCGATACCGCCGAGCTGTCCTTTCGGGATGTTAGGGTGCCTGCCGGCAATCTTATAGGTGAACAGCCCGGCAAGGGCTTCGGCCAGATCATGGAACTTTTTAATATGAACCGAGTGGTTGCGGCCTCTCAGGGCGTAGGGGTGGCCCAAGGGGCATTGGAACAGACCATTGCGCATGTGAAGAGACGCAAGGCTTTCGGCACCGCCATAGGAAAATTTCAGGCTATCCAGTTCAAGTTGGCCGAGATGGCGACGATGGTTGAGGCGGCCCGCGCGTTGACATACCAGGCAGCCTGGTTGCTGGACAACGGCAAGACCGATCCCAGGCTGATCGCTATGGCCAAATCGCTGGCCGGTGAAACCGGTGTCAGGGTCACCGACGACGCGCTCCAGTTGCATGGCGGTTATGGCTATATCAATGAATACGACATTGAACGCTTCTATCGTGATGCCAAGATCGTGGAAATTTATGAAGCGACAAAGGAGATGGAAAAGAACACCATTGCCCGGCAACTCTTGGGTAAGTTCTAAGGAGGCATAAATGGCCGTAAAAACGGTAGGAATTCTCGGGTGTGGGGCCATGGGCTCCGGTATTGTGCAAGTAGTGTTACAGGGCGGATACACCGTAATAGTGAGAGAAATGAACCAGTCCGCCCTTTCCGCAGGGTTGGCTCGCATTGAAGCGGCTTTTGATAAACTGGTCAAGAAACAAAGTCTCTCCTCCCAACAGAAGGAAGTCATGCTACAGAACCTCTCAGGAACTTTGGAGTTGCATGATCTCGAGGATTGCGACATGGTAATCGAGGCTGCTTTCGAAGATTATGACATCAAAGCCCCCCTTTTTCAGGCCTTGGATGAATGCTGCAAGCCGGAGACGATTTTCGCCACCAATACTTCATCCCTGTCAGTAACCAGATTGGCGGCGGCTACGCGAAGAAAGGAACGCTTTGCCGGCCTTCACTTCTTCTTCCCAGCCCCCATAATGCCGCTGGTTGAAATCATCAAGACCATCTCCCTTGACGCGGTTGTCTTATCTGAATTGATTGAATTCACCAAGACTATCAAGAAATCGCCTATCATCGCCAAAGACAATGCCGGCTTTATCGTAAACCTCCTTCTGACCCCTTTCCTCCTTGATGCCATGCGTGTCGCAGCCGATGCCGTAGCCGGCGTGGCGGACATAGATGACGGAATGAAACTGGGCCTGGGACATCCCATGGGGCCCCTCATGTTGTCGGATATGATCGGACTGGACCTAATCTGCAAGGCCGCAGATACCATGTTCGAAGAGTACAAGGACCGGCGATACGCCGCCCCTCCCTTGTTGAGGAAAATGGTAATTTTAGGATATTGCGGGCAGAAGTCCGGTAAAGGTTTCTACGACTGGTCTGATCTCAAAAGCCCGACACCGCTCAAGATTGACTTTTGATATCCAATGTTTTTCCCACCACCTGGTATTGATAAAAGAAGGAATCATAATGGCGATGAATGATCTTTTGATTGATAAGAAAGAGGATACATGGATCCTCACCATGAACCGGCCGGACCACTTGAACAGTTTTACCAAGCCGTTACTTGAAAAGCTGGCGGCCTGTTTTAAAGAGGCCAAAAAGGATCCGGCCTGCCGAGCCGTCATTATTACAGGAGCGGGCTCCAAAGCCT
>CAZMVS010000219.1:0-8298 GCA_964569525.1 uncultured Planctomycetales bacterium | reverse complement strand
TAATCGCCGGTTCTGGGCAAGGTAATGAACGCGCCAAGGCCAGCATGGATCCCAAGGCGTCGATATCCGGATTGACATGCCCAGCGATCAAAGGCTGCTTCGCGCTGGTCAAGGCTTCAATGACTTCGGTTGGGCAGGGCGTGTTCACTGTTTCTTCTTGGCGTCGATCAGAATTCGGGCCGTCGATTCACGCATGACACGCGAGTCGGGCAACTTGCCGGCGGCAATCGCCTCGCGAACGTCCCGCCCGCTGATCGGAATGGGCTTCCAGCCTTTTTTGCTGCACTCGTCAACCAGTCCCACTCGGCCGAGTTCTTCGTAATAAGCGGCGAATCCCACCTTGACCGGCTGAATCTGCAACTCGCCGTTGAGTTGATCGAAAATATGCTGAGCGGCCAACGGATCCCAAATATCCGTCCCGTCATCAAACGGGGCGTCGGCATGTTTGCGGCCGATGACAATGTCGGTGAATCCGAAGTTCTGGCGATATATCCCGTGCATGATGGCTTCTTTCGGGCCGCCATAGAACATCTTGATATCCAGTCCAATCAAGACGACGGCATCATTCAGATCGTAATCCCGTTCTTCCCAAAGTTGCTCGTCTTTATCCCCTTTTCCCAGCAGCCGATTGTTGATCAACGTTTCGTAGGTGCGCATGCGAGTGGCCGCGTCCACGTCGTCGGACTTGGTTTCCCCAATCAACGGATTCAATGCGGCGCCCGCCTTGTGACCGGCTCGGGTGAGTACCTCCAGACCGTAAACCAACGCATACTCGTGGGCTCGATGCAGGGGATTACGGGTTTGAAAAGCGACCACCCGGTTCCATCCCTTTTCCTTGAACAAGGCCCGCGTTTGTTCCGGGCGAAGCACATATTTCCCGTACTGGGGATGTTTAGGCTGAGGCAAAACCTCGATCTCACCGCCGACAAGCATCTCTCGCGGATCGCTCATCACCATCTTGCCGCCCGGGTGATCCGTTCGATTGGTCTGATAAACACTTTCGATATAGGCCGACTTGTCCCAGGAATAAATATCATCGATCCGCAGAATACCAACTGTTTCGCCGCTTTCATTAACCAAGCGAACCTTTTGGCCCTCCTTCAGTGAGCCGGTCGATTCTTTATCCACCGGCAGGGCGATAGGGATGGACCAGGCGTACCTCTTGCCGTTCCGCTGGATACTTACTTCGCGGAGCACCCGGTCGAATTCCTCTTTGACCATCGGTCCGGTCAATGGACTGAGTCCGCCATCCCCAATGCGATAAACGCTTGATAGATCGGCATCGCTTACCGGTAGGGCGGGCAAACGCTCCACTTCCTGGCGGAACTCCTTCTCGCGTTTGGGAGAAACAGTACGATCGACTGGGCGGTCAAGGCCGCCATGTGGTGGAATTAAATCGGGCATGGTAAGTACGCCTTTCCTTCCTACGCTGCTGTGCGGTTGGATAAAATTTCTTTCAAAGCCGGTTCTCAACCGGTGCACCAAAATACCCCTTTATATCGATGAAGTCCGAACTACAATCGGTACCTCACCGGCGTGTTCGCCTGTCAACACCTTACCCGTCATCCAAGCACTAACCATGCCCACTCGCTAGGCGGAGGCGGTTATTTCTTTTTCTGCGGGCTGACCACCATGGTCATCCGCCACCCTTCAAAACGGGGGGTGCGTTCCACTTTAACCTCGTCACCCAGAAACTCGGCAATTTCCTTTAAGATTTGATCGCCGACTTCCTTGTGAAACCGTTCACGCCCGCGAAAGATGATAGTGAACTGAACCTTATCACCTTTCTTCAAGAAACCGGCGGCCTGCTTGATCTTGATCTCCCGGTCATGCTCGCTGGTCTTGGGATGCAAGCGAACTTCTTTGAGCTTCTGCTCATGATGTTGCTTGTTCTTTTTTTTCTTCTGGGCGTATTTGAACTTGCCGTAGTCCATTATGCGGCAGACCGGCGGCCTTTCCCTGGGGGCGACCTCCACCAGATCCAAGCCCGCGTCCTGGGCCATACGCATGGCCTCCTGTGTGGATACGACCCCAATCTGGTTGTTCTCGTGGTCAATCAGACGCACCGGGGAAATCCGAATCTGCTCGTTGTGCCGATGATCTTTGGCGATGGCTGAATCCTCTCTTTAAAAGGACCATTGTTTATCTTTGCGGCTGCCGGGCCGCATAGCCGGTCACACACCGGCCGATTTCTACTCTGATGCCGTGATCTCCACGGCTCGTTCTTTAATTTCCGTGTGGCAGCGGGCGATGAATTCGTCCAACCCGACCGTGCCGAGATTACGCCCCGTACGGTCGTTAACGTTTACCGTACCCTCCGCCGCTTCCTTCTCGCCAACAACAATTATGTAAGGAATCTTCTGTTGACGGGCCTCATGCTTCTTGGGGCCGATCTTCTCCGGACTGTTGTCCAACTCCACACGCAAACCCGCGGCCGCCAACTTGTTGCGAACACTGTTTGCATAGTCCGCCGACTTTTCGCTGATCGAAGCCACATACACTTGCACGGGCGCTAGCCATAGCGGAAAGGCCCCCGCAAAATGCTCAATCAAAATACCCACAAAACGCTCCAGGCTGCCGAACGGAGCCCGGTGGATCATGATCGGCCGATGGGACTCGTTGTCCGAGCCGATGTAGCTCAAATCAAAACGCTCCGGCAAGTTGTAATCCACCTGTACGGTGCCCAGTTGCCAGTCCCTACCGATACAATCTTTCACCACGAAGTCGATCTTTGGTCCATAAAAGGCGGCTTCACCGATTTCCTCGGTGTATTCCATTCCCCCGTTCCTGACCGCTTTGCGAATCGCTTGTTCCGCCAGGTTCCAATTCTCTTCGCTGCCCACGTACTTGCCGCTTTCCGGATCTCGCAGACTGACTCGTACGCGGTAATCGGAAAGTTTCAGTAAATCCAACACGTGACAGGTCAACTCGATGCACCCTTTGATCTCGTCCTGGAGTTGATCCGGGCGACAGAAAATATGAGCATCATCCTGGGTAAAACCACGCACCCGCGTCAGCCCCGAAAGCTCCCCGCTTTGTTCCCATCGATACACCTGCCCGAACTCCGCCAGGCGAACGGGCAAATCCCGATAGCTGTGCGGATCGGAAGCGAAAATTCGCACGTGATGCGGGCAGTTCATCGGCCGCAACAGGTAACCGTCCGACTGCTCCAGCATGGACTCGATCAATTTCAAATTCTGTTCCGCCGGCCCGGTTTTTTTGTAAACACGGTTTTGGCTTTCGGTTAACTGCTTGAATAGCTCGGAGTCTTCCCGCTCGATTTCATCCAGTATGACCTGCTCAGCTGGGGTGATCTCCTCCCCGCTTCGTGCGCGGCTTGCCTCCCACAAACGATTCAACAACGCCTGCCGCTGATTTTCATACAGTGGCGGAAATTGGCTGTCCTTGTAATAAGGGAAGTGCCCGCTGGTCCGGTACAAACCCAGCCGACCGATCTGTGGCGTGTAAACCATCTGGTAACCGCGACTGAGCAACTCATCGCGGATGAAATTTTCTAATTGCATCCGCACTGCCGCCCCTCTCGGCTTCCACATGGGCAGACCGCCACCTACTTTGGAATCCAAAAGGAACAAACCCAGTTCCTGACCTAAGCGGCGATGGTCCCGCTTTTTCGCCTCTTCCAGTTGATTGAGATATCGCTTGAGATCTTTTTTGCTCGGCCAAGCGGTACCGTAAACTCGCTGCAACTGTTTTTCCGCTTGATCCCCCCGGTAATAGGCTCCACTGACCTGCAAAATCTTGAAGGCCCCGATACGCCCCGTAGAGGGGATATGCGGTCCCTGGCAAAGATCCTCGAAGTGGCTGTCCTTCTCCGCCCCGGTGACGTAAAAGCTCAACACGTCCCCTTCAGCCCGCTCGGCATTATCCACCTTGTACCGGTTATCCTCTTTCTGAAGCTTGTCCAGCCCGTCTTTCCGATCAACTTCGTAACGAGTGAACGGACGATCTTCTTTGATGATCTCCCCCATTTTCTGTTCGATAGCTTGAAAATCTTCCGGAGTGATGGGGCGATCGAGATCAATGTCGTAATAAAAACCGTTTTCGATCGGCGGACCGTAAACCAGTTTCGTCTCGGGAAACAGCGAACAAATCGCTTCGGCCATAACATGAGCCGCACTATGCCGAAGAACGTACATACTATCCGCGTTGTCTACCGTGTTGGTTAGAATCTCCAACTGGCAATCGTCGTTGATGGGAGTATGCAAATCGACAATTCGGCCGTCGATTTTGCCGGCAATAGCCGCTTTGGCTAAACGCGAACCGATCATGCCGGCCGCATCGGCGACAGTCTCGCCGGCCGACACTTCCAGTTTTGAGCCGTCAGGCAGGGTTACTTGTGGCATTTTCTCCTTCGACCAAAAGAAAAACGACAGAGCTTCCGGCGCACCAGCCCGCTCCGCGAATTACGCTCGCGAAGCTCCTTAAGAAATCGTTGTGCGCGTCATGGAACTCATGCCGTTAATGTGTTCTCGCTGCCCGGTAAGGGCGAACTTCTCTTAGGCCTGCTCGCAACGAACACGGCCCGATCAATTTCTTCTAGCAATATCGCTCATTATGTAGCGGCATAGGAAGCGAAAATAGCTCCACACAAATCTTATGGCTTTACAACCGCTTCATATAGACAGAGCTTACTCTGGACTTCTACACTATAGCACCTGTGGACTTACCGTCAAGGTGATTTTTGCGGCCCGTTCAAAAGGCTACCTTTACACCATCTTAATAATATTTTATCGGCTAAATCAACCTGAACAATCTAGTTAAGACTGGCTAATTTTCAGCCACACCAACCCACTTCGGAACGGTAGCAAACCAGGGCGAAAACGGCGATCCGCTGCTCTTGTCACATAACCACCACGAACGTTGCCCTCAGTTCAATTCCTCCATGTTCCTCGACACCGTCCGCCGCCTTTCCTGCAACTCGCCCAGCCGTTCCCGCTCCCGATCGACCACCTCGGCGGGGGCCCGGCTGGTGAAATTCTCATTCTCCAGCTTCTTTTCCACTCCCGCGATCTGCTTGTCCAGATTGGCCAGCTCCTTCTCCAGCCGCTTTTTCTCCGCTTCCACGTCGATCACGTCCGCTACGTAAATCTGCATGTCTCCGATCACCAGGGTGGCTGAGTTCCGCGGCCGCTCCACCTCCGGGGCAATGGACAGTTGCCCCACGTTCGCGAGCTGCTCGATCACATGGGCTTCGTGCTGCAGCGAACCGACCCGCTCTGCCGGAGCCTGGATATATACGTCCACCTCCTGTTTGGGCGGCACGTTCTGTTTCTGGCGTATATCCCGAACCGCCCGCGTCGCGGTCTGCAAGTCCGCAAAAACCGCCTCCACTTGCGGATCCTCCAGTTCCTTCCAACCCTCCGCCGGCGGATAAGCTGCCACAGACAAGGACTTGGGCGCATCCAGCTCGAAAATCCCCGGGATCCCTCGCTCCGGCACGTGCCGATTGAGAATCCCCCACAGGTGTTCGGTGATAAACGGTACAAACGGATGCAACAGACGAATGGACTGATCCAACACAAAGGCCAATACCTGCTTGGCCTCTGCTGCTTTTTTACTCTCGTTGATCCGTGATTTCACCAATTCCAGGTACCAGTCACACAACGAATCCCAGAAAAAGTCTCGGGCCAGACCCAGCGCCCGGTTGAACTGGAAATTGGTCAATGCGTCCTGCACCTCGGTCCCCGCCTTGGATACCCGGGAAAGAATCCACCGATCCTCGATCGGCAGGGCATTGATATCCAGCTGCTGCACGCCGGCCCCCTCCAGGTTCATAAAGGCAAACCGTGCCGCGTTCCACAGCTTGTTACAGAAATTCCGCCCCAGTTCGAAACGCTCGGAAGTCTGCAACTCCCGCCCGTCATCCAGCGTGACCCGCTTCATGGGCATGCGGATATCCTGCGTTTCCGTGGCATGATTGGCCATCGTGTACCGCAACGCGTCCGCCCCGTAAACCTCGATAATGTCCAGCGGATCGAAGCCGTTGCCCAGCGTCTTCTTGAAAGGCCGACCCTGCCCGTCCTGGATGACCGAGTGAATGTACACGTCATGGAAGGGCACCTTGCCACAGTTATACATTCCCGTCAGCACCATCCGGGCTACCCACAGCGTGATAATTTCCCTCGCCGTACTCAGCACCGAACCCGGATAAAACCGCTTCATCAAAGGCGTATCTTCCGGCCAGCCCATCGTCGAATGCGGCCACAACGCCGAGCTGAACCACGTATCCAAAACGTCCGGATCCTGCCATAACTTGTGCCCCGCAATGGCATCTTCGCTTAGATTATCCTGGTCCACGCTAATCAACCAGCGATCGTGTTCCTCGTCATGCCGCCACACCACGTCATCCCGGCTGGCAAAGGCCTTCTTCAAATCCTCCTCACTGCACGTCTCACAATACCAGATGGGAATCCGGTGCCCCCACCACAATTGCCGACTGATACACCAGTCGCGCTTCTCCTTCAGCCAATCGTGATAAGTCTTCGTATATCGCTCCGGGAAAAAGTAAACCTTGCCGCTGGCCTCACGCTCTTTTTCGCTGCTCGGCGGACTATCCTCCACCGCGTCCATCGCCAGTTGGGCCAACCCCGGCTTGCCACGCAGCCCCTCGATCTTGGCCGCCTCCGCCGGCTCCAGGTCACCCATCCGCAAAAACCATTGGTCCGAAAGGTAAGGCTCGATCGGCGTCTTGCTCCGGTCGCTGTGGCCGACCTCGGAATCATGGTCCTCCACTTTTTCGATCAAACCCTGCCCGTCCAGGTCATCCACCACCCGCTTGCGGGCCTTGTATCGATCCATCCCCTCATAAGGCCCGCCGTTTTCGTTGATCTTCCCGTCTGGTGTCAGAATGTTCATTATTTCCAGGTCATTTCGCAGCCCACAAGCGTAGTCGTTCGGATCATGCGCGGGCGTCACCTTCACGCACCCGCTCCCGAATTCCATGTCCACCAACTCGCCATCGGCGATCACCGGAATCTCCCGGTTGACCAGCGGCAAAATCACCGTGGACCCGATCAACGGCTGCCACCGCTCATCGTCAGGATGCACCGCCACCGCCGTATCCCCCAGCATCGTCTCCGGCCGGGTGGTCGCCACACTCAAATGCGTAATCTCCACTTCCTTGCCGTTTCGCTTGACCTTCTTCGGCTCTTTCAGTGGATAACGGATATGCCAGAAATGCCCCTTGACCGTTTCGTGGTAAACCTCATCATCCGCCACCGCCGTTTGCAGATGTGTGTCCCAATTCACCAGCCGCTTGCCCCGCACGATCAAACCGTCACGGAACAACTTGAAAAACGTATGCCGCACCGCCCGCGCACAAATCTCATCCAGTGTAAACCGTGTCCGTTCCCAGTCGCAGGAACACCCCATGTATTTCAGCTGCTCAATGATCCGGTTGCCGTACTGCTCCTTCCATTCCCAAATCCGCCGGACCATTTCGTCCCTGCCCAGGTCATGCCGGGTTTTGTTTTCATTTTCAAAGACGGTCCGTTCCACCACAGCCTGCGTGGCGATACCCGCATGGTCGGTCCCCGGCATCCACATGGTGTTCCGCCCCTGCATCCGCCGCCAGCGAATCAATATATCCTGCAGCGTGTTGTTTAAGGCATGCCCGCCGTGCAAGGCCCCGGTTACGTTCGGCGGGGGGATCACAATGGTATAAGGCTTGTGTTCAGCGTCGTTGGGATTTGGATGAAAATAACACCCATCCTTCCACAACTTGCGAATCTCAGGTTCCACGGATTGCGGTTCATACCTACTCGGCAGATCATCAATATTCGTCATGGCACACCGGTCAAATTACTGTACTGTAGCTACTGTAAAACCCTGTCAAAAAGACAATTACACACTGTCTCGCTCGTTCAAAAAGCCTGATTGTATCAGTACGGACCGGATTAGTCGATTGCCCCCGCCATTGGCCGCGTATAACAGCCTATTCTCTTTCAACATAAAAACCGACCGACGCAAAAATTTAACGCCGGCCGGCTGATTCTTTACTCTCAAATGATAATTGCAGGGAAGTCTCCTGCCTTTATCACTAGCCTTTCTTTTTCGGCAGCGGTAGCAGGTCCGCCGTCCGGGCCTTTTTATTCGGCAATTCAGGCTGTTCGCTAATCGGCTTGGCCTGGTACCAGAAAGCGGTACCACACCAATCGTCACTACGCTCAAACAATCCCCCGTGATGACCCATCTGCTGGATCGTCGCTTTGAAGCTTTCCCGGAAATAAACCGGGTCTTTCTCATGCCAACGATACATGCTGATCAGCCCATGCTCGA
>CAZMVS010000218.1:0-3709 GCA_964569525.1 uncultured Planctomycetales bacterium | reverse complement strand
CTCGTCGGCCAAACAGTGTCGAGCCGATACGGCCAAAAACATCATCAGCAATAAATGAACGAATGCACGCCTCAATGCGCATCCTCCGCTTTTTGCGTTGGTTTTTGTTCGCGGATCAAGCCCGCCAACATTACCAGTGCCATGCCGATACCCGCGAACAGTTGAAACTTCTCCTGCCAAATCGTGTAACGGAATTTCTGTTCCCGCTTACCCTGCTTGGCGATAACCCGGTTATAAATATCAACCAGGTCCACGTTGGCCTTGGCTGCGGACAAGTAACCGGCCCGCGAAGAAAAGTCTTGCAAAATATTCCGCAAAGATTCATCCTCCAACCGTGTGATGACCTCTTTACCCTTGTATTGCAACATGGTTTCCCGGCCATCCTTTTGAATTGGAATCGGCGCCCCTTCCTTGCTGCCCAATCCGATGATGTAAATCCCCATTCCAAGCTTGTGGGCTTCGGCGGCCATGGCCCGGGCATGACCTTCGTGGTTTTCCCCGTCGGATAAAACCACCAAAACATTGTGCAAATCTTCAGGCTCCCGGTCTTCACTTTCCATAACCGTTTCGCCCACTTCGGGTTGATCGCGTTTGTCGGTTTTAGTTTTGGTGTCTTCTGCTTCCAGACCGAAAACGTTATGGGTGGCCTTGTAAATGGCATCCCCCAGGTTCGAACCGCCCAAGTCCACGCTGTCATAATCAACCCGATCGAGGATGGAAAGAAAGTGGGAATAATTGGGAGTCAGCGGGCATTCCAGTTGCGCACTGCCTGCATAAGCGAGCAGCCCGCCTTGGTTACCCGCCGGTAACTTGTTAATCAGGCGGCGAATTGAAGCCTTGGCCGCCTGCAGGCGGGAAGGATCCACGTCCCGGGCCCGCATACTGTTGGACACGTCCAGACAGAACAAAATATTCTGTCCCTGGCGGGCCAATTCCACCTCCCTGGGATTCCATCGGGGACGGGCCAATGCAAAAACCAATATTGTCAGGCCGGCCAACAAAATCGCGAACTTGAACATGGGTCGGGAAATAGACAACCCAGGATTAACGTTTTCCAATAGGGAGCGTTCGATAAACAAGCGCAGCACACGATTGCGCCGGCGAAGATTCAAAGCGAACAAGGCGGCCAGTGGCAACAACAGCCATAGGCATTGCAATGCTTGCGGATTATGAAGATTGAAAAATTCGCCGGACATCAAGGCGTCCTCCTCAGCCAGGTGAGCCCCAGCAGCAATTCCGCGGCGAACAAGGCCAGGGCGGCCAGCAGGTAAGGCTGATAACATTCCTGGTGAGTAAAGACCGCTCGGCCGCCGACCTCGCTACGTTCCAGTTTGTCGATACGTTCATACACCTTTTTGAGCTGGTCCCCCGTAGTGGCTAAAAAGTGCTGTCCCCCGGTTTTCCGGGCCAACTCCCGACCCTTTTCAATGGCCTCATTAATGGCATCTTGCCGACGGGTGTTTTGCATGTAACTGAACAGCCCACCAACTTGCGAAACAACTTCGATTGTTCCATCCGAGCGTTCACGATAGCGTTTGCGGGACAGAATCTGAATGTAATAAACCTTGATACCTTCCTCCTTGAGCATCTGAACAGTATCTTCGTCGGCAAAGTCAGGCTTATCCCCTTTGCCCACCGTGGGAATGCCGTCGGTCAACAAAACCAGGATCTTGCTTTTCAACTGGTAGGCATCCAGCCCGCCGGTCGGCCGATGGAGGTCTTCATCTAGAAAGACCAGCTTGCCGGCGGCATATTCGATAGCACTTTTAAGCGATGTCCGCTGCAGAGGATTGATCTTATACCGCCGCCGACCGTATTGATCGGTGACGATGGCGGCTTCTTCCGGATCGTCGGTGGGTCGGCCGAACTCATCGAGGTAAGGCTTTTCCGCTTCCATGTGGGCCATCATGCTGACCAGGGAATGGTGATCCAGCGCAAAGGGATGATCCATGCGTGGATAAGTGGCGAAAGTACATAGGCCAATCAGGTCATTCGGGCGACCCGTCAGTTCATCTCCATCCCCATCAATAAACTTACGCAGCACGTCTTTGGCCACCGAGAACCGCAGCTTCAACTCGTCGTCATACATCATCTTGTTTTGCACATCGCCCATGCTGCCGGAACGGTCCACGAGCATGGCGATACCGATACCCTTGCTGGGCAGTTGTTCGCTTTCAATCTCCCGCGTCGGCCGAGCTAGAACCACTACCAGCAGAACCAACCCGGCGGTTCGCAAAAACGGCAACAACCATCGCATCCGCTGACGAAAACTTTTCGGCAAAAGCTTAAGGTTGCGGATCGACGGATAACGAACCGCCACCGTAGTGGCCCGCCGTCGAACCCAGTACAGGTAAACGGGAATCAACAGCAGCAACCAGAAAGCATGCGGATTGTCGAACTGCACGTTCACGATCGACCTCCGCTATCCTTTGAGGTTTCCACGATAAAATCACGGGCCGTATCAAATGCCCGTTGAATGGTTTGCGTTTCCGGCTGTTGACGGGCGAATTTCACCTCGTCGGCGGCGGTCAAAAAGGGTTCGAGTACCCCGCGATGCCTGGCCACGGGCGTATGATCAGTGATGTTATTGAGAAATTCTTCTGTGGTCTGTTCCGGAGCCCGCAGCCCGTACGATTGTTCGATGTAATCCCGTACGATGCCCGTGATCTCCACGAAAAACTGTTCCACCGCCCCGTTTTCCACCAGCTTTTTATCCACCAGTTCCCGCAAACGCTGCATGGCTATTTCGTGAGCTGGTGGCGGTGGCGCGGACTTCTTCGGCCGGCGATACCAGTAGAAACCTACCAGGCCCACACCCGCAAGGCCGCCAAATATCCCTAAAACCCGGGGCCAAATTCGCGCATTGCGAGCTTCCATTTCTTTAACGGTGACTAATCCCCGGATTGGTTTCAATTCGAGCTGTTCAGCGGAGGCCGACGTTTCCTTGACTTGCACTTCGAGCGGCTCGCTCTCCAGCAACTCTTCCTTTACCTCGCCTTTACGATGGTAATAAACTTCCATGACGGGAATGGTGAAGGTCCCCGCGTATTCCGGCTCCAGCTCCCAAGTGCGGGAAAGGAACGTTTTGCCCTTGCGGGTGGCTTCCCGGTCCTGGTAATCATTTGCTACCAGCCCCGGTACATCCGTGGAAAACATCAGATCAGGGAACTCAGCCTCGTAATCACTATCGGCTTCGAGCCTCACTCGACAGCGCAAACCCTCCGCTGTTGTAAGCGAATCCTCGGAAAGCTCTACGATCAACTTCACAGGTCCGCCGCCAAAGGTTTTGCTGACGGCGTAAACCCCCTCACCACCGCTTGCCGTTTGCGAATCAGGCTGCTCCTCCTGACGGCAGGCACCGGCGAACAAAACCAGTGAAAGACCGATTATTATCCATTCCCTTAGAAAATGCATATCCGTTAATTACTTATCATCTTTAGGCTGAGTGGCGACCATCGCTTCCTGGTCTTCGTGGATGACTACTTGGTACTTGTCATGTAGAGACTGGCGGAGTTGCTCGATTAACTCCTCCTGCTTGCGGTTGCGCAAATCCGTTTTCACCTGTTCCTTGCATTGGGCCAAAGGCAGGCTGCGCTCGGCCCGCCGTTCCCGAAGGCGAAAGCGCACAAATCCACCGTCCGTCGTTTCAAACCAGTTATCGCTGACCTGCCCGGTTTCCAGGGAGAACAAGTGAGCCCGGGCGGCCTTG
>CAZMVS010000217.1:0-3492 GCA_964569525.1 uncultured Planctomycetales bacterium | reverse complement strand
ACGACCTGGAAAAAGTCAAAAAGCGGATTCTCGAATTTCTTGCCGTGCGTAAACTCAAGCCGCAAGGGCGGGGCCCCATACTTTGCTTTGTCGGGCCGCCTGGGGTGGGCAAAACATCCCTCGGCCAATCAATCGCCCGGGCCCTGGGGAGAAAATTTATTCGCATGTCCCTCGGTGGTATTCACGATGAGGCCCAGTTGCGCGGCCATCGGCGGACCTATATCGGCTCCATGCCTGGTCGAATCATCCAGGAGATTCGCAAATGCGGATCACGTAATCCGGTTTTCATGCTCGACGAAGTGGACAAGGTGGGGCAGGATTTCCGCGGCGATCCCGCCAGCGCCTTACTCGAGATCCTCGATCCTCAACAAAACTATAGCTTCACCGACAATTACATCGATGCCCCTTTCGATCTTTCCGCGGTAATGTTCATTACCACCGCGAATTACCTTGATCCAATCCCACCGCCTCTTCGCGATCGGATGGAGGTTATTCGCCTGGCTGGCTACACTCTCGAGGAAAAGCTTAATATTGCTCAGAAGTACCTGGTCCCGCGTCAGCTTGATGAAAACGGCCTGCAGCGCAAACATCTTTTCTTCAGTAAAGACAGCTTGCGATCCATCGTTAATAACTACACCCGTGAGGCCGGCGTACGTGAACTGGAACGTCAGATCGGAGCGGTCGCTCGTGTCGTAGCGACCGGTGTCGCCAAGGGCAACCGACGCCAGATCAGGCTGCGGCCCGACAAACTTAAAGATTATCTCGGCCCGCCGGCTTTCGATTATGAGATGATCCGCCGCACCGGTGTGCCCGGCGTGGCTACCGGATTGGCCTTTACGCCCGCTGGCGGTGAAATCCTGTTTATCGAGGCCACCGAAATGTCCGGCCGGGGCAGCCTCACCCTTACCGGCCAGATCGGCGACGTGATGAAAGAGTCAGCCGTTACCGCCTTCTCCCTGGTCCGCAGCCGGGCCGAACAACTTAATCTTGAAGAAAAAGATTTCACGAAACGGGATGTCCACGTCCACGTCCCCGCCGGGGCGGTCCCCAAAGATGGTCCCTCCGCCGGGGTGGGCATGTTCTGTTCCATCATTTCCCTGTTGACCGGCCAGCCCTGTCGACACGATGTGGCCATGACGGGAGAGATCACCCTCACCGGCCGAGTACTGCCAGTCGGCGGCATCAAGGAGAAAGTCTTGGCCGCCCACCGCGCCGGCGTTAAACGCGTCATCCTCCCCGCCGAAAACAAAAAGGACCTCG
Source organism: uncultured Planctomycetales bacterium (assembly GCA_964569525.1). GTDB lineage: Bacteria > Planctomycetota > Phycisphaerae > UBA1845 > PWPN01 > JAAYCU01. The sequence continues at coordinate 2,232 of CAZMVS010000217.1, read as the reverse complement.
TTGATATCCCCGACGAGATCCGCAAAAAGAAAATGAAATTCACTTTCGTCGAGGACGTTGACAAGGTTCTGCGTACCGCCCTGGAAACTCGGAAAAAATCCACCGGTACCAAACACAGAAAGGGCAGAGCGAAAAGGAAGAAGCAACAGACATAAAGTTCGGGTTGGATTTCGGGCAGCGCTTATCTGGTTATTTATATTGATAAGTGAAAAATGTGCATAACATAGCTTGGAGAAAATGAAAAAATAGGGTGACGTTCAGCCATTCTATTCAGCCTGCCGCGGTAACACCGAATTGCTCAAGGGCTTGATCCTCGTTGGCGCAGAATGTAAACATCCTGTCCAGCTTGGTCAGCTTGAAAACCTTGGTCAGCTCGTCGCGCATGCCGCAGAAAACCACCTTTCCTTTAATCGCATCCACCTTTTTCCGCAGGGTCAATAACATCCCCAACGCCGAAGATGACAGCAACCGTACCTTGGAAAAGTCAATCACCATTTTTTTACAATTACGGTTATCAACCAAGTCGTAAAGTTCTTCGCCGATTTGCTCGACCTGCATGGCGTCGAGAATTTTGGCCACGTCCACGTTGACGATGGTGACGTTGCGTATGCTGTGAATCATCAGGTTGCCTGCTGGAGACATAAGACACCCTATATTTGCTAAATTGCGTCTGGACCTTGTTATTCGACCATGATAATTATCGAGACTGAACCCGCTCCAGCGGACTTAGGTGCCCGGATGGACGAGGGATATACTCGGCCTTGATGCCCGGTTCCCTACTGAATTGTTCATCGGAAATTTGCGACGGCAAGTCAGTACTTTTTGTCCGGGATCGCCTGATTCTTTCTACCCGGGTTCCGATAAGAGTTGTGATCTCGTATGGAATGGTGTCTAACTCGCGGGACAGGTTTTGCACGCTGTTGGCGGCCGCTGGATCATCGTCAATTACGATGACCGTGTCGCCGGCCTGAACTTCGCCCGCCTCGGTCAAGTCCAGGCAGACCTGGTCCATGCTAACGCGACCGATAACCGGAACCTGCACGGACGGGCGGCCCGGCTTAGCAGCTAGCGTCATCACCGCCGTATTGCCCAGCGGTCGGCGGTAGCCCTCTGCGTATCCCACGGGCACAATACCCACCAGGCTTTCGCGGCTTGTAGTAAAAGTGCTTCCGTAACCAATCGAATGACCGGGCGGCAAACGGCGAATCGCGCTCAACCGGGTCACTACCCGCATGGCAGGCTGCAATCCGGCAGGGCGAAGCTCCTCAGGGCCGCCCCAATAGCCGTAAATGGCCAATCCTGGGCGAACCCGGTCCAAGTGGGCCTGAGGAAAACGAAAAATCGCCGCCGAATTGGCTGCATGGAACGATCGGACAGGTATGTTCCGCTCTTTAAGTCTGTAAAGCAGGGCTAAGAAACACTCGAATTGGTAATGCGTCTCCGCCAGATCCGGCTCGTCGGCATTGGCAAAGTGAGAATAAACACCTTCAATGACCACGCCCGGCAGGGCAACTATATCAGCGATAATTTGCTCCGCCTGGCTAGGCAACAGGCCCACCCGCCCCATGCCGGTATCGACATTGATCTCAACTCGGGCGGGGCGCCCCATTCGCTTGGCGGCATTAGCCAAAAAGCGGACCTCTTCCACGGAACACACTGTACACGTCAGGTCCGCCGCCACCGCCTCAAAAGCGATCTTCCGCCGTTCCTTTGCCTCTTCGAAGGCCAAAATCGGGCTGAAACAGAGAATCGGGCGGGTCCAGCCAAGCCGACGCAAATGCAAGCCTTCCTCCAGACCTGCTACAGCACCACCCTCTACACTGGCGGATTTCAAAACCGGCAGCACCTGCTCGATGCCGTGTCCATACGCATTGGCCTTCACTGCCGCATAAATCTCAGTATTTGAAGGGATACGTTGGCGAATCAACTCCAAGTTGGATCGCAGAGCATCAGCACAAATTTCCGCCTGGACTTGCTTGGCCATGGTTGGCTGATCGTACCTTTCAAACTAGTTGCTGGTCAAGCGAATAAAACCAGCGAAGCACAAATTCCCGCCTAAAAAAGGCAAAACACCACCTTCAAACCGCCTTCTTGTGTTTATTAACGTCCAAATCTATACTTTTACCCAAAGCTTTTTTGGAAAATGGACCACGGACCTAATAAATGAATAAAAGCATGAAATCGACATTGTCTAAAAATTCCATTGTACGCATATCCATGGCCGGAGCTCTG
>CAZMVS010000216.1:0-4700 GCA_964569525.1 uncultured Planctomycetales bacterium | reverse complement strand
GGATGTCGGCCTGAATATTTTTGAGGCCTTTTTTGACGGTCTGGCAGTCGGCCTTGGAGATCAGCCCGGTTTCGGCAAGCATTTCGGCATGGGCGATGCTGCCGGCGATATCATAAGGCCAAAGCCGACGATCAAAGGAGAGGCTTTCCACGTAGTCTTCGGTAAGGGCGTCGGCGGCCTGCGAAAAACGGGCCTGCCAGCTTTTTTGCCTGGATTTGCTCATGTACGCAAGCTCCCTTCTGGGTACGATGGTCGATAAGCGGATGGTATGCCTGGCCTTGGCGGCGGTCAAACCGTCCCTCGCTACAAAACCTGCTGCGGTCAATCCAACAAACAGCAAGATCGTATAAAATAAGAGCGAATGAGAAAGATGACCAGTCCAATACGAATCGGCCTATTGCTCGTGGTTGCGGCCTGGGGAATCCGCCCAGACGCGCAGGCGGCGTCACAATCCGTCGGCAGGTATTCTCCCACCCAGCGTCGGCTGCTCGAGGTCGCCGGTGATGGTTTCGAGCTTCGCCAAACCGAGCGTTTCTGGATCGCTTACAATACCTCGCCTCAACTGGCATATAAATTAAGTCGGCGGGTGGAAGGGGTTTACAAGGCGGTAGAGCGTTTCTGCCAGGACAAGGGGATCCGGTTCCAGCCTCCAAGCGAGCCTTTGGAAGTTATCTATTTCGATCGCCCGGGGCAGTTTCATCGTTATGCCCGGCAGGTGAAATTTCCCTCAAGGGGGACGTATGGATTTTACCTGGACTCCAACGGGCGGTCCGCTTTTTTTAATTTGACCACCGATCCGGAGCTTCGCCGATTACAAAAAGGTATCGTAGCGGCACAAGAGAACCTTCGCCAGGCGGAGCAATTTCTGGAACAAATCCGTCGTGCGGATCAACCGGTGGAAATTCAATATGATGACGGACGTAAGGAGGTCATTTCCGCCGCCCAGGCGACCAAGCAGATTCATCAAACGCGGCGTGAATTGGATCGGCTGGAGCGACGGGAGCGATCCTACCGGAATTATCTGAACCGGGCGGTTATTCAACACGAGATCACCCACCAGGTATTGTTTCAGGCGGGGGTGCATAATCGCCAGGCGCGCAATCCCCAGTGGGTAGTGGAAGGGTTGGCCACCATGTTCGAATGTTCACTCAACAGCCTGCTTCGCAAGCGTCCGGCGATCAGCTACATCCGTTTGGACGATCTTCGTCATGCCGTCGGGGGGAAGGATCACCTGCAGAAAAAGCTTAATTACGATGATTTTCGACAGGCGGTTGAAAGTGGTGAACTGGTTTCCTTGAAAAAATTGCTGACCGAACCCGATCTCTTTCAAAAGCGGGGGCACCAAGTGGCGAATACATACGCCCTAGCCTGGTCGGTGATGTATTACCTGCAGCGTTGTCACGGGGGGCACTTAGCTGACTATCTGCAGGCGATTCGGCAGCGGCCGGCGGGCGAAGATCCAGGCCCGGAAGAGGAGTTGGCCCTTTTCGAGCAATATTTCGGGCCGGTGGGACCGGAGTTTGAACGGGAGTTCTGCCGGTTTATTTTTCGGTTGCGGCCAATACCTCTTCACGAGTAATGGTGGAGTAAATTTGTACCTGTTTCAGAGATGACGCGGGAAGAGATGGGTTTTATAATGTCTTTGCGATAGGGCAGGCAATTATTACGGATTTGTCCAAAAATATCCGAGGCAGCAAGCACAGGTTATCAACAGGAGTTTCGGCCAATGAAACGGATCATGCAAATTTCAGTGATTCTGGCTTCGTTATTTTACGGTGGAACCATGCTGGGCACGGGATGCACCAACGAGACATTAATCTGGCCTTCCATCCGGGACGGGCTTTTCAATTACATTAGTACGGGCATTTACGAGATTGACGTTACGGACGCGCTGGACAACTTTACCGCTGATACCTAAATCAACAAGTATCAAAGGGTACAGCGTAAGTTGGCGTATTTCACTCGGTTTATTCTTCTCTTTTTACCCCTATAAAATAATTCTCTAATTGTCATTTGGCGGTTGCGCCTTTTGGAAGTTCGGATTGGCTTGGGGCATATTGGCGTGGACACTTTTTTGCCATTGATGCAGGCGGTTTCGTAACTGACGAGCTTTTTCAGGCAGGGCTAAAGCAAGATCGCGTGTCTCACTGATGTCGTCGGCGAGGTTGTATAATTCAACCGTACCGCTTTCATATCGTTCGATCAACTTGAAGTTCCCACAACGGATTACTCCACCCGGCCGGCCGCCCTGATTGGAGAAATGCGGATAATGCCAATATAGAGCGTCGCGATCAAATTCACCTTTCCCGGTCAGCAAGGGAACAAGGCTACGGCCATCAATCGCCTCTTTTTCTGTATCCACCGGCACGTCGGCCAACGCGCAAATCGTAGGCATTACATCAATGCTGGAAACCGGGGTGTGGCAAACGCTGCCGGCGGATGCATGCCCCGGCCAGTGAACAATGAAGGGGACACGTATGCCGCCTTCGTAGAGGTGGCCTTTACCGGCGCGCAAAGGTGCGTTGCAAGTCGCCGGTGTTTTCGGTCCTTCTTTGACCGACAGGCCGCCGTTGTCAGACGTAAAAATGATCACCGTGCGTTTAGCAAGCCCTAGACGCTTTAACGTATCCATGACGCGCCCTACGCTACGGTCGATGCTTTCCACCATGGCGGCATAGACGGGATTATCGCGACAGCCGGTAGCTTTTTTCTTCTTGTACTTGGCGATTCTATCCGCCGGTGCTTCCAGGGGGACATGCACTGCGTAATGACATAAATTTAAGAAGAAGGGCTGATCGCGGTTGTTCTCAATGAATTGCACCGCTTTTTCGGCCAACAGGTCAGGCAGATAATCACCCGGACGGCGGCCCTTGATGGGGGGATTCTTTTTCCATTGCGGCCAAAAGAAGCTGAGGGGCATTCCGCTGCCGCAACCGGCGATGTTCACGTCAAAACCCTGGTCTTCGGGCCAATAATTTCTTCCACCGAGGTGCCATTTCCCTATATGAGCGGTGCGGTAGCCAGCCTGTTTCAGCTTTTCGGCCAAGGTGACTTCTTCACGGGGCAAAGCGTGACGAAAGTGAGCCCGAAGCATGGGCGAGTCGATACGCTGCCGTCGGCCGACAAGATAATCGGTCAACTGCAATCGGGCGGGATACTTTCCGGTCATCAGGCTGGCCCGGGTCGGCGAGCATACCAAAGAAGTAGCATAGGCGTCAGTAAAGCGCATGCCAGCAGAAGCAAGGGCATCGATACGCGGGGTTTCATAAAACCCACTGCCGTAACAACCCACATCGGCCCAACCGAGATCGTCAATCACGATCAGAACAAGATTAAGTTTTTGTTCGTCGGCTTGGTTTCGGATTTCATCCGCCGACGAAACAAAAGGTGAAACAATCAAAAATAAGAGAGCGAAAACTATGTATGTCCATTGATCACGACAAGCGGGCATGAAACACCTCCGCGGCAAAGCAAAAGGCATCATTGACAATACCAGCAAGATAGGGGTAAATGCTTTTTGAACGTCCCGCCAGCCTCTTTTTATTCAAAAACACGTTCCAATGATTCGCGTTGATCACTGGTGGATTCGGCAGTGGGCGGCCGTTGGCGTCGTCGCCTTGCTTCTTCCCAAACTTTCCTCGGCTCCGGCATATCCATCACCTGGATTGTTCCGCCACGATGATCGTAACATTCAAAAATATACTGGTCGAGGCTGAGACTTCTATCAGCCCGGATAATTACGCGGCGGGAGGTATTAGCTTCCATTTCATAGAGAGTAGACCGTTTACGGTTTTGTATCTGGAAAGCAACCTCGGGCGAAACCCGCACTTCCACCGTAGTGACCTGGTCGTGATGGGTAGCCAGCCGCAGCAGGCGCATAATATCGAGGGTGATGGATTCGGGATTCTTAATCAATCCTGAGCCGGAACAGTGGGGGCAATCCTGGTAGATGCTTCGCTTGATGGAGGGGCGCATTCGCTGGCGGGTCATCTCGATAATACCGAATTGGCTCATGCGCAGGCACTTAGCCCGTTCCTTGTGTTTTTTCAAGGCATCTCGCAAGGCCCGCTCCACCGCCCGGCAATGCCGGTCTGCGTGCATATCGATAAAATCAATCAGGATCAAGCCGCCAAGGTCGCGCAATCGCAATTGTCGAGCAATTTCCTCGGCAGCTTCCATGTTAATACGATAGGCGGTTTCCTCGGCGTTTTCATGTTCGCGGAAGCTCCCGCTATTAACGTCAATGGTCACCATGGCCTCAGTAGAATCGATGACCAAGGAACCCCCGGAAGGTAAATAGACACTCCGCGAGTTAATCCGTTCAATCTCAGCTTCCACCTTATACTTGTGAAACAAGGGGGTATGCCCGGTATAAACTTCGATGGGGACATTGGTGCGGGGCATGGCGATGTCAAGAAAATCGCAAACCTTTCGGGCCGTCTCTTCATCATCGACCACAACCTTACTGAAATCGGAAGAATAGACATCGCGAATGGTGCGAATCACCAAGTCCGATTCCTGGTACAACTCACAGGGAGCCCGTTCCTTCTTAATCCGGTCGGCAACCATCTTCCACAACCGCTGCAGATACATGTGGTCCCGCTGCAGCTCGCGTTTGGTGCGATCCATACCGGCGGTACGTAAAATAAAGCCCATGCCCTTGAGCAGATTCATATCCTCCAGGACCTTGCGCATTTTGC
>CAZMVS010000215.1:0-6477 GCA_964569525.1 uncultured Planctomycetales bacterium | reverse complement strand
CCCAGCAGGATGATATCGTCCCGGTAAAGGTGCTCCGCGCCAACCGAAAAGGCCGCACTAAAGATGTATACCTTGCCCATAAAGCCCGCTGTCGGAGGTAGCCCGATCAAGCTGAACACACAAATCGCCAAGCCTAACCCCAGCAATGGCTGCCGCCGCCCCACACCCGTAAGGTCCGATAATTCCTCCACTGATCGACCACGAACCTGTAACAGGGACAAAACCGCAAAAACCCCCAGGTTCATAAATCCATAAACCACGATATAAAACAGCATGGCCGACAAGCCGTCGCGTAATGGCCCGCCTTCATCGACCGGACCGACCAGAAGGGCCAGCAACATGTATCCACTATGAGCGATGCTCGAATAGGCCAGCATTCGCTTGACGTTCCGCTGCATCAAGCCCAACACGTTCCCAAACGTCATGGTCGCCGCCGCCACAATCCACAAAAACACAAAGGCCAGCCGAGGCAAATCCCAACCGGCAGCCGACACTCCGCCTTCCGGCAGAATCATCAACAGCTTGATCAAGGCCACGAAGCCCGCCAGCTTGGGGAAATAACCCAGCAACCCCGTTACCGGCGAGGCCGCCCCCTGGTACACATCCGCCACATACACGTGGAAAGGAACTGCCGCCACTTTGAAGGCCACCCCTGCAAAAGCAAGGATCAATCCCAAAGGCAGATACGCACCTAAATTTTCCTGCATATGCATCTGCGACAGGACCGTTGTACCGTACGCGCCGTATAAAAAACTGAAACCATAGGCCATCGCCCCGGCCGACAAAGCCCCCAGGAAAAAATATTTCACCCCCGCTTCCTGGGCTCGAATATCACCCCGCCCGATGGAGACCAAGACGTAGGTCGGCACGCTGACCAGTTCCACCGCTAAAAACAGCACGATCAAGTCATCCGCCAAGCCGGTGAGCAAAATTCCCAACAGGCTGAACAGAATCATGGAAAACGTCTCTCCCCGCTCCTGCTCAGCAGGCAAATGCCAATGCACCAACACCACAAACAGGCCGACTCCCAAAGCGATTAAGCGTATGTACCAACTCAAGCTGGTAAAAAGAAGTCCGCCGACGGCGATCGGATTGGCTGGCGCGCCGGCGAACCAGGCCGCTGCCAACGCGATCAAAACCACCATCACCGCCAACAAGCCGGTAACCGACCGCCAGGACTGCTTGCGGGCCGCCCCGGAAAACAAAACAGCGCATGCCCCAATGACCAATATGAGTTCCGGTGCCAACAACAATAATAAATGACCCGCCATTATCGTTTCACTTCTGGGGATAAAACATTAACCCAATTAAAAACCAATGGATCGTTCTTCTTTACAATTGCGCGCCTATCAGCATCAACCGGCTTACTTTCATCAGGTACAATTTTGGTCGAGTTTGATTTAGCGGGCGCACATTTTTGAGTTGATGAATTCTTTTCCACATATCCATCATTTCGCAAAACTGACGAAGAGGAGACGTTCTCCACAATCTCAAACTCGTTGACTGTCGGTGGGCCGATGATACGTTCCAGTACCTGTTTCTCCGCCGCCGGCTGAATGGAACTGAGCAACAAGTTCGGCCAAACACCGATCAACAAACAACAAAAAGCGATCGGGGCCAATACCCCCACTTCCCGCCGACAAAGATCGACACTTAAACCCGATGAACGATCCGGGGTACCAGCCGGCTCCTTCACCGAACCGAAAAGCAGCCGCCGACACATATACAACATGTAAATCGCGCTGAGCACGATACCCGTCGCCGCCAAAACCGCATACCCGACGCCCAACGGCCCAGGCGATGAAGTCATACTGGTCGCCGACGAAATAGTTCCCACCAATACCAGAAATTCACCCACAAAACCGTTCAAGCCCGGCAGGCCGATACTGCTCAACGTGAAAAAAATCAGGAAAAACGCCAGCCAGGGCATCGGTCGGCCAAGCCCACCGAGCCGGTCAAACTCGCGGGTGTGATAACGCTCGTAAATCATGCCCACGACGAAGAACAACGCCCCGGTACTCAGCCCATGATTCACCATATACAAAAGTGAACCGCTCAAGCCGGCCGACTTCAGGCTGAACATACCCAGAATGCAAAAACCCAAGTGCGAAACAGAGGAATAAGCAATCAATTTCTTGAAATCATCCTGCGCCCAGGCCACCAGGGCGGCATAAATAATTCCCACAACAGCCAACACTCCCATCAAGGGAGCGAAAACCACACTCGCCTCAGGAAACAGCGGCAAACTGAAACGTAAAAAACCATAAGTCCCCAGTTTCAGCAGAATTCCCGCCAAGAGCACGCTGCCTGCCGTGGGAGCCTCGGTATGAGCCAAGGGAAGCCAGGTATGAAATGGAAACAGCGGAACCTTGATGGCAAAACCGGCGGCAAAAGCCAGAAACAACCACCATTGTACGTTGTAATCCAACTGCAACTGATAAAGCGTATCCAAGTCAAAGGTGAACACACCACCGCCGATGGAAACCGGCGCTAAGTACGCCCTGTACGCCAAAAATAACACGCCCGCAAAAGTTAACACGCTACCGGCGAAGGTGTAAATGAAAAACTTGTTGGCTGCCCGGCGGCGCTCCGGTCCGCCCCAGATCCCGATGATCAAATACAACGGAACCAGGGTGAACTCGAAGAAAATATAAAACAACAACAGATCGCGGGCACAGAAGACCCCGATCAAACCCGCCTCCAACAGCAGCATCAAAACAAAATATTCTCTTAACCGCTCACGGATGGCTGAAAAACTGCCCCACACGCACAAGGGCAAAATCCCCGCCGACAACAACACCAACCAAATACTGAGACCGTCCACCCCCACGTGATAGCGCAAATCCACATACCTGGTGGTTCCACCTACCTCTTTGCTTGCCGGAATCACATCGCTGATCCAGCAATAATCCGCCTCCAAGGCATAACGCCCCTGTTTCCACAACAATTGCCCGCCTTCATCAACGGCCCCGAAAAACAAGCCCGTCGCTACCAAGGCCAATGCGAAATTGATGACCGTAAACCACAGGGCCAATCGGCGGATACCCTCCGCTTCGACCAACGCATTTTCCGCACGACGATAGACCATGACCGCCAGTGCGCCGATCACCGGCACGACAATCAGCAGCGTCAGTATCCATTGCTCTAAAAATTCAGACATCAAACAATCCTTAAACCGCCAGCCAAGCGATCAAAACCAACAATGCCAAACCAACAGTCATCACCACGCCGTAATTTTGAATGGCCCCGTTCTGAAATACCCGCAAAACCGCGCCGCCGGCCTGAGGAACGGCCGAAACCAGCCAAACCAGGCCGTCAATCACCCATTGATCAAAACGGAAAAGAAAATTCCCCCCTCGAAATAATGGTCGGACTACTGCTGCATCATTGAATTCATCTACGTAATATTTATTGTTTAAGATGCGGTATATCCCCGTCACTTTGCGATACAGCGCTTCCAGCCAATCACCTCGACGCACGTACAATATGTAAGCCACAAGGATCCCACCAATCGCCAAAAACGAAGATAGATACATCATGGCATGTCCGCCGCCGGCTGCTCCATGTTCAACTTGGGCAGTCACCACACGATGCGGGCCGGCCTCAACGAATGGGGTGACCACCGGGGCCAGGTATTCGTGAAAAATACCTTCCGGCTCCAGAAAACCGGCGAACCCTCCGCTGTGCGCCGTCACCCCAAAATAACCCGCCCCGCACGCTCCAATCGCCAACAGTATCATCGCAACCTGCATCCACGCGCCACATTCATGGGCATGCACACCATTCGGTTCGCGACGCGGTCCCCAAAAAGCCAAAAAAACCATGCGGAAAGTGTAAAACGCGGTCAGCACCGCGGTGAACAAGCCGATCAAACCCAAGATTGCATGTTGCTCAAAAGCAGCATGGATTATCTCGTCCTTGCTGAAGAATCCGGAGAAAAAGGGCACACCCGAAAGAGCCAGCGCGCCAACAATAAAAGTAATACAGGTGACCGGCAGCACTCTGCGCAATCCGCTGAATTGCCGAACGTCGATAATACCACCCATAGCGTGCATTACGCTGCCCGCCGCCAAAAACAGAAGAGCCTTGAAAAACGCGTGGGTGAACAAATGAAAAACGGCTGCGTCGGCGGCAAAAACGCCCACCGCTAAAAACATGTAACCCAATTGGCTGATGGTGGAATACGCCAGGATGCGTTTCATATCGTACTGGGCCAGGGCAATGGTCGCGGCATACAACGCCGTCGCCGCTCCGATTACCGCCACTACCGCCATGGCAATCTCGGATTCCACAAAAATCGCTCCACAACGAACCACCATGTAAACACCGGCCGTCACCATGGTCGCCGCGTGAATCAAAGCGGACACCGGTGAAGGACCTTCCATTGCATCCGGCAACCATACGTATAAAGGCAACTGGGCGCTCTTGCCCACCGCCCCACAAAACAAAAGCAACGCAATGGTCGTACACTGCCAACCTTCCAACTGACCGATGGTGGCAAAAACCACGTCGTAATCCAGCGGCCGACCGGTATTGGTCAACGGCGAAATCCACAGGTAAATCAACAACACGCCCAGCCCGAATCCGAAATCACCAATCCGATTTACAATGAAAGCTTTCTTGGCTGCCTCAGCCGCCGCCGGTCGCCAGTAATAAAATCCAATCAACAGGTAACTGCACAGACCGACCAGTTCCCAGCCCAGGTACAACAACAAAAAATTGCCGGCCAACACCAACGTACACATACTGAACACGAACAAGGACATGAATGCGAAAAAACGCTCGTAGCCCCGCACCGGTTCATTATGCTCGCGCATGTAATCGCGCGAATAGATGATGACAAAAAACGAGATGGCACAAACCGTGACCAGCATAATCGCGGTCAGCGGATCAATGCGAAAATTCACGTCAAAGGAAAAACCCGACAGCGGCCAAATATGAAAGTTTTGGGAAATCCACGAATATACATGGTGGGTAATACCGAATTTCTCAGGGTCCATTCGCCCCACCTGCACAAGCACCACCAAACCCGCCAACAAGGATCCACCCACGCCGATAATGGCCGGCCAATGACTACGCCCCTTGAGCAGCGGTCGGCCTAACAATCCGATCACTACCGCCGCCAACACCGGCAACAGGGGGATCCAAATTGCGTAGGTCAATAATCCAGATTCATCAGGTGGCACTATTCATCCCCAATCAAAAACTTCTACTCGTTCAAGCTTCAGCTTTATCCCTTCTGACTTAACCACGCAATGTTCGCCATGCCTCCACGTCCAGCGTATTCTGTCGACGAAACAACAACATCACCAAACCCAAAGCCAGCCCCGCCTCCACCGCGGCAATCACCACCAAAAACATGGCAAAGGCCTGACCAACAAGGCTCCCATGCGCTACCCCAAAACCAATCAAGTTCAATATCACGCCCTGCAACATAATCTCGGTGGACAAAAACATGATGATCAGGTTCCGGCGCGTCAAAAGCCCGATCACCCCCAAAGCAAAGAAAATCGCACCCGTCAAAATGTAAACACTCAATACATTCATTCTGAAAACTCGACTTTTAAGTTAAAACGGTGGAGCTTCTCGACCGGTGCGCCCCAAAGGCTCCTCCCGCCGATTCCGCTCACTCCGCGTTAAATCCTCCACCCCAATTCGCTTCTGGGATATGGCGATCGCCCCGATCATGGCGACCAGCAAAAGCACACCTGCCACCTCCACCGCAACCGCGTAACGCGTCATTAACACTTCCCCCATCGCCTGAATATTACCTTTCGTCTGGGTCATCGGTGGTTGGGTAACCTTACCCATTTCTTTTATTGATTGGCCGGCCGATATACCGCCAGCCTCTCGAGTTTCTATCATCGTCGGCCGAACCAAAGCCTGCGTCACCGCCGCCACCAGGACAAAACCCAACAAAACGGCAATCCACGGTTCTCGGGCCTGACGATCATAAAGGGACTCCTTTTTTTGCTGGGCAAGCATGATAACGAAAATATACGTCACCAAAATTGCCCCCCCGTAAATGATCACCAGCGCAATCGCCAAAAATTCCGCGGTAACCAGAATTGCCAACCCCGTCGTTGCTAACACAACTAATATGAAATACACCGCGCTGTAAACCGGACGTTGGTGGGTAATTACTCGAACCGCCGCCATAATCCCGATCGCCGCAAAAACCACAAAAAACCATCGTCCCTCAAAGCCGGCCCCTATCCAACGCAACCCGTAAATAAACAAAACAGCCAGAGCCGCCAAAGCGAGAATCGCACCACTGCGACGTAACCGCCGGGCCCCTTCGCTTGTGGAAGGCATTAACAAATACAAGCCAACAGCCCCAACGGCCAACACCCCGTACAAAATATATAAGGCTCCTGCACTCACTTGCTGTCGTCTCCCTGCTCGTCATCCGCCGGTGGAATCGGACCACCCACGGGATAATCAGTAATCGGCGGGTTCTTGCGCGGCTTGATGTCC
>CAZMVS010000214.1:0-16385 GCA_964569525.1 uncultured Planctomycetales bacterium | reverse complement strand
AACAACTTGGCCACCACCGTGGTCACCCCGTCAAAATGCCCCGGCCGATGAGCCCCGCACAACCGCTCAGTCAGCCCCGCCACCGAAACCGTGGTAACCGCATCCGGCGGATACATCTCTCCCACTTCCGGGCAGAAAATAGCATCCGCCCCTTCCGCTTCGCAGGCCGCCAAATCATCTGCCAGTGGACGGGGATATTGCTCGTAATCCTCCCCCGGCCCGAACTGGGTGGGATTCACGAAAATAGATACCATCACCACGTCGCATTCCGACCGGGCCGCCCGAATCAGTGACCGATGCCCCTCGTGAATGGCTCCCATAGTAGGCACCAACCCAATCCGCAAACCCTTTTGGCGGCGAAGGTGTAAATATTCACGCAAAATCGTAATATCGCTTATCTTCTTCATTACCAAAAGTTTATATCACACTATTTTTTGCCTTGCATTCCCCACAAGGCCTTCCCCTTCGCCTAAAATCGCGTTGACAGTTTATGTTGGGAATTGATAATCAAGACGACCGCGAAAATTCTGCCTCTATCTAACCGTCTTTTATTCACGGTGTCTATACCTATGACGCAAGAAAACCGGCCGCAGTTCACCGAGGACACTGGCGCGCGTGACGCCGCTTGGGTCCAAGCCGCCTTGGAAGGGGACTCCCAGGCGTTTGAGCGGCTGGTTCAGGCGTATGAGCGACCGGCGATCGGTTCCTCTTATCGACTGTTGGGTAACAGGGATGATGCCCTTGAGGTGGCCCAGGAAGCTTTTTTACGGGCCTACAAGTCGCTGAAACGCCTGAAAGATCCCCGCCGGTTCGGGCCCTGGTTGATGAGGATCGTATGCAACCTGTCCTTAAACGCCCGTCGTGCCCGGGGAGCCGTTTCCAAGGTCGCCTTGGACGAACAACAGGGGACGGATGGTTTTTCCTCCGAACAACCGGAAATGGCCGCTCCTGCGGATCCGGAACAGTTGGCCCGGGGCAGGGAAATGCAGGAAGTTATCGATGCCGCACTCGATACCCTGCCCGAAAAACAGCGGCTGTCCCTGGTCTTGTTTGCTATCGAAGGATGGGCCCAGAAAGATATCGCCCAAATGCTCGAATGCAGCCTCGAAAATGTGAAATGGAACGTGTTCCAGGCTCGCAAGAAACTGCGTGAACAACTGGGAGATATGCTACCGGAATAAAGGAATAAACGATGTACCAACCAAAGATCAGCCAACAGGATGAATACCTGCTCAGCCGATTGCTCGACGGTGATCTGCCCGCTGATCAGGCGGACAAACTTTGCCGGCGAATGGAGTCTGAACCCAATCTCCGCGCCGCCCATAAAAAAATGGAGCGGCTGAACCAACTGCTGACCGCCCGGCGGGACGATCAGCCGACCATCGATTGGGGCCGTTTCCGCCGCAAAGTCATGGACCGCGTGGAAACCGAAGCCCCTCTCGGCGGTAGGGTGATTCCCTTCCCCAATTGGCTGAAGATCGGTGCCCCCTTAGCCGCCGCCGCTTCCGTTGTTTTGATCCTGACCGCCTATTCGATCTTAACCGGACCGGCGACCAAAGAATCCGCCGTCCCCGGCCCGATTACCGTGACCGTCAATACCCCAACTGACCAATCGCTTCAATCCCCCGATTCCTCGCTGCCGATGGTAACTTATCATCGTTTCCAGCCGACCGAGAAGGAAGCCCCTGCTACGCCGAAAGCCCTTGCTTCCGCCGACCGGAAAATGGAAGAAACCGGGGGGATTGGGGTAAAGTATCGGCAATCGCCTGAATTGGCCGAGGCCATCGAGCGTGCCGACAAGATGCGCGAGAACGCACCCTCCTTGCGTCGCTTCCGCGCATCGGTAAAAGAAAAACAACAGGCTCCGCCGCCGAGCCTGCCCGACGAAATCTTTCTGGAGGCCCCCAGTCTTTAACCTCTCCGGTTGAGCGGCCTCCACGCATTTGAATCGAAGTAGGAGTTTGCTATGCCGCTTACAACCTTTCTCCACCGCGCCGTGACCGTCTTGTGCACCGTTCTGCTTTTCTGGGCATGCCCCAGTGGGTTAGCCCAGAATATTTCAACCGAACAAACGAACGCCCAACCCAGCGGCCAAGCCGATGTGGACATCGATCTGGAAATCCGCATCGTCCAGGCCCTCGACCAACCCGTCAGTCTCCAGGTGCAAAATATTCCCATCCGCGAAGCGATTAAGAAACTTGCCCAAAATGCTGACATCCCCATTGAGATTCAGGTCGGCACGCTAAAGCTGTTGCCCTACGGCCACAAAACCGAGTTGACTACCTCCTTCGAAGAGCGTCCCCTGCGCATAGGCCTGACCGCCTTGTTGCGTCCCCTCGGCCTGGAATTTGAACCGACCGCAAAGGCCTTGCTCATCAGGCCCACCCCACCATTGGCCCGCCTGGTCCGCCGGGCAACTTGGCAGGAACTGGAAACCCTCCAAAAACTTTACAGCAATCCGTGGAATCGCCAATTGTTCGAAGAAACTGAATTCCAGTTCCGCGATACCGCCATCTCCGACCTGAAAAACAACCGCGAAGTCCTCTACCAATTGATCGAACAGGTGGGCGAAGGCTCCGCCGCCGAAGTCCTCGAAATCGCCTGCAACCAGGCTGGTTGGACGTGGTTCCCCTCCGATGGCCGCGTGGTTATCCTCCCCCAAATTGAACAGATCGAACGCTGGCTTGAAAAACGGATTATTTCCCTCAAGTACGAACAGGCTGGCCTGAAAGAAGTCCTCTATGACCTCGCTCAAAAGGCTGGGGTGGAACTGCACTTGGATCCCGGCGTCCTCCAATCCCTGCCCCCCCAGGCCGGTGAACGCTTCCTGCTCTCCATCCAGAACAGCACCATCCGCCAGGTACTGGAACTCATCGCTGGCGAAACGGGCATCGGTTACGTCATCGAATCCGACGGTATCCGCGTTACCTCCAGCACTTCTGTTGAGGCCCCCCGTTCCAGAGCCCGCTCAACTACTGAACAACCCGAAACCAACGACATCGCCCGCCGCACCGTCGCCGCCCTGCGTAGCAATTCCATCATCGGCCAGGTTACCTTTACTGCCGAAGACGGTACCACCTTCAGCTTCTTCCTCCGCGAAAACGACCTGCCCCCCGAAGTCAACGCCCTGCGCAAAAAACGCATCCACGACGCCGCCATCGACATCGGCAAAGCCCTCCGTGCCAAAGAACCAATGGACTGAAAATATGGACTGAAAGCGTTGTTCAGCCAAACACTATCCGTGGGCGTTTCAAGAAATGGTATGGGCCATGTCCAAATCGATTCAACCCAACAAAATCGGGATATGAAAAAGTCCCACATCAAGACTCGACCCTCAAACTAAATTGATCCTTGTCGATGACCCGCGCCCTTAACTCCTTCTTCGATTACAATTATCCCTCACGAAAAAATTGATCCCTACCCATTGCGAGGTAAATAAATGAACTTTCGAATGAAAATCCTGCTTGCCGGTCTTATTCTTTTCGACTTCACCCAGCTCGCCCCCGCGCAAACCGCATTGGAAAAAGGCTTTCACAATCCACCCGAAAACACCAGACCCTGGGTCTATTGGTATTGGATCAACGATAACATCAGCCGCGAAGGTATCACCCGCGACCTCGAAGCCATGGCCCGCGTCGGCATCGGCGAAGCGTTCATCGGAAACATCTACCTCCCCGAAGAACCACCCGGCAACGTTCCCGTCTTAAGCGAAAAATGGTGGCAAATGATCGAACACGCCATCCGTGAAGGCCATCGCTTAGGCGTAAACGTGGGCATGTTCAACTGTCCCGGCTGGAGTCAGTCCGGCGGACCGTGGATCAAGCCTGACCAAGCCATGCGTTACGTCACCACCGGCGAAATCCGCCTCAAAGGCCCGCAAAAATTCACCGGCCGACTACCCCAGCCAAAACAACAGTTCCAACAAATCGCGGTTCTCGCCTTCCCCACACCAAAAATGGATGACACCATCGTCTCGACGCAAAGCCCTCAAATCACCTGCCAACCCGAAATCAAAAACGTTCTCCTCATGTTCGACAACAACTTCGACTCCGATTGCGTATTCCCCGAAAAAGCGGATCACAAAAAACCTTATACAATCAATATCAAGCTCGCCGAACCATTTACCGCCCGCAGCCTGTCTCTGCATCCCGGCCGAACCACCTGCTCTGCTCGTTGCCTGCTTCAAGCCAAAAACGAAGAAGGCCAATTCGTAACCGTCAAAAACTTTATCTACAACCGAATTGATAAAAAACCAAACGTCGGCCCTATGATCAACGGACCGGTCACCGTTTCCTTCCCTGCAGTCACCGCTCAACACTTCCGTTTGCAACTCAAAGATGTTACCGGCCGACCAAGCCTCGCCGAAATTAATCTCTCCGCCGCCGCCCGCCTTCAGTCCTATGTCGAAAAACAACTCGGCAAAATGTCACAAACACCATACATTGCTTGGGATAGTTACCGTTGGCCCAAATCCCCGGAGCCTGACAACAATAATCTCGTTGTCGGACCCGACACCATCCGCAACATCACCAAACACGTCTCCTCTGACGGCCGATTACGATGGAACGTCCCCGAAGGTGAATGGATCATCTTGCGCACAGGCATGACGCCCACCGGCACCGAAAATAGTCCTTCCGCACCCCACGGCCGGGGCCTCGAAGTCGATAAAATGAATCCCGCCGCCGTACAAAACCATTTCAACGCCTTCATCGGCAAACTTCTCAAACGTATGCCTGCCGATCAGCGCCAAGCCTTCCATCGCGTCGTCGCCGACAGCTACGAAACCGGCTCCGAAAACTGGACCGAAGGCTTCGACGACGATTTCCGCGAAACTTACGGCTACGATCCCCTACCCTGGTTACCCGTCTTTACCGGCCGCATCGTCGGCACTACCGAGCAGTCCGATCGCTTCCTGTGGGACCTCCGCCGACTCGTCGCCGACAAAATCGCCACCGGCTACGTCGCCGCCATGCGCGAAATGTGTCACCGCAACAATCTCGAACTCTGGCTCGAAAATTACGGCCATTGGGGCTTTCCCGGCGAATTCCTTCAATACGGCGGCCAAACCGATCGTATCAGTGGTGAATTCTGGCGTACCGGTCAACTCGGCAACATCGAATGCCGCGACGCCGCCTCCGCCGCCCATATCTACGGCAAACCCGTCGTTTACGCCGAAGCCTTCACCGCCGGCGGACCACTCTGGGAAGCACACCCCTGGACCTTCAAAGCCCGCGGCGACTGGGCCTTCACTGAGGGCATCAACCACTTCGTCCTCCACGTGTACATCCATCAACCCCAGGACAAGTGGCTGCCCGGTATCAACGCCTGGTTCGGCACCGAATTCAACCGCCACAACACTTGGTTCGACCACGCCACCGATTGGATCGATTACCTTCGCCGCTGCCATTACCTTTTGCAAGAGGGAACCAACGTCGCCGACGTCTGCTATTTTATTGGTGAAGACGCCCCCAAGATGACCGGCCCAACCAAACCCGAACTTCCCGCCGGTTACGCTTTTGATTACATCAACGCCGAAGTCATCCGCGAACGCCTCATCGTTAAAGACGGTCGCTTCGTTTTACCTTGCGGCACGTCTTACAAACTGATGATCCTGCCCGAAGAAGAAAACATCCGCCCCGAATTGCTCAAAAATATCCACGAACTGGTTAAGCAAGGCGGCGCCATTCTCGGTTCACCGCCCCAACAATCCCCCAGCCTCAAAAACTATCCCGCCTGCGATCAGCAGGTCCGAAAAATCGCCGCCGAACTATGGAACGAGTGCGACGGAAAAAATAATAAAAGCGATACCGTCGGCCGAGGGCACGTGTTCCGCAACATAAGCATCCGCCAAGCCCTCGACCAATTACAACTCCCCCCCGATCTCGACGGCCTGAATCCCCCCGATCAACTATGGATCCATCGCTCAACACCTGACGCCGATATTTACTTCATCTCCAATCAAAAGGACCAAAACATTGCCATCGATCCCGTCTTCCGCACGCAACTCAAAGCCCCTGAACTCTGGCACCCAGACACCGGACGAATCGAAACCCTCGCCTGCTTCGCCAAGACAAACCACGGCGTGCGTGTCCCTCTGCAACTGAAACCGCGCGAATCCGTCTTTGTCGTATTCCGCGAAACACCAAACTTTACACCTGTCAAAACCGTCCGCTTCAATCAAAAACAAATTCTGCAGGCGGATTATAAAAGCGCCCCACACGCTATAAAGAAATTGTCACCGATCCAGGTCGCCATAAAAGGTAACACTTTTACCGTGTCCGCCGACCACAAGGGCACAGCCGAATTAACCCTGGCTGACGGCCAAACTATAACTGCACAAATACCTGCTGCTCCCCAACCAGTAAAATTGGCCGGCCCTTGGCAGGTCTTCTTTAATCCCCGCTGGCGGGCTCCCGAAAAGATCACCTTCGAAAAACTGATCTCCTGGACCGAACATCCCGATCCCGCCATCAAGTACTACTCCGGTACCGCGACGTATCAAAAATCATTTAATATTCCCGCAGAGTTCCTGGCCGACAATCAACGTGTCCTTCTTGATCTCGGCCAAGTACAGGTGATGGCCGGCATCAACCTCAACGGACATGACTTGCCCGTCTTATGGAAACCACCGTTCTGCGAGGATGTAACGGACTTGCTGCAAAAAGGTGAAAACACGCTCCAGGTAAAAGTGGTCAACGTCTGGAGAAACCGCCTTGCCGGTGACGAAAAAATCACCGACGATAGCCTGCCCTGGAAAAAATCCCCCGCTGGTAGGTACCTCGAACACTGGCCGGAATGGTATCTTGAAAATAAACAACGCCCCTCTGATCGACAAACGCTGGTGACCATCGAATACACCCATCGGAATAAAAATCCATTGCCTGCCGGTCTGCTCGGCCCGGTCACTTTGAAAGTGCAATCAGAAGTCCATTGTCCTGGCAAATAAAGGATGGGGTATGCAAATGTTGGCTTGGATCTGCTGGGAAATTGCCATTTCTCCCGACACGCCGGCAGAGAAATCTCCCACTTTTCCAAGCCGGGTGATTTTTGCAAAGTTTGTCATTTCGAGTGAAGATTAAAATACCGTCAAGGTATTTTAATCGAGGGAGAAATCTTAAAACCTGTTATTCCGGAATGCTGTACGAAAAATGAAATGACTCTATCGCGAACCTAAAAACATTGTCCCCAGCGTGCGCAAAATAATCGCCAGGTCCAATTCAAGGGACATGTGCTTTAAATACCACAAATCCAGTTCCAGCTTGCGGGCGGCGTCTTCAATGCTTGCCCCGTATGGGTAGTTGATCTGCGCCCAGCCGCTCAGCCCCGGCTTGATCAAATGGCGTTCGTTATAAAAACGAATCCGCTCCGACAATTCGCAAACAAACTCGGGACGTTCCGGCCGTGGCCCCACAATGGCCATCTGCCCCAAAAGAATATTGATCAGCTGCGGCAGTTCATCCAACCGACTCTTCCGCAGAAAGCGGCCGACACGCGTTACTCGTGGATCATCCTTCTTCGCCCACATACATCCGTTTTGTTCCGCCCACGTGTACATCGTGCGAAATTTGTGCAGCCGAAATATCCTGCCGTTCATCCCCACCCGTTGTTGGTGGTAAAAAACCGGCCCACGATTGTCGAGTTTGACGGCCAATGCAATTACCGGCCAAAACGGAAGGGTCAATATTAGCCCCAAAACCGAGCCGACAATATCAAACGCCCGCTTCATGATCAGTTGGGCTTCCCGGTAATGTTTCAAATCCGCAAATAAAAACCAGTTCGGCTCCAGGTGTTCCACCGGGACTTGGCTTAAAACTTCCTCGTAAAAGGTGGACAGGTTCGTCACCCTACAGCCCAGTCTTAAACAGGATAAAGTCTTCTCCAGCAAACGAGGCGTCTTAGCCGACACCGGCCCGACCACCACCTCGTCAACTTTGTTTTCTAAACAAATACGTTCGATCTCGCTGATCGAACCGAGTACCGGTCGACCATTAATATTTCGCCCCACCTCGATTGAATCCATGGTGACATAACCTACGAGGTTGTAACGCTTGGAGAGGCCGTCTCCCATCCCCGCCGGCTTGACCCGCGACTTACGGTCCGTTCCTACAATCAGAAAATTTCGGCTATAGTCGCTCAACCACCCGCAAATCAACAACCGTATTGCCGGTGCCGAAATAAAATATAAACTCGCCGCCAGGAAAAGCACCCGCCGACTATGCAATTGGTACATGAATAGATAAATCACCATGTAGGTCAGCAGTACCGAAACAACAATCGACAACAGCGAACGGGCCAGAATGCGACTGCGCCGTAAAAGCGTTTGCTGCTCGTATAACCCGAATACCATACCTACAAATACCAAGGTCATGCACTGGATGGTAATCGTCTGCCACAACCCGAAACGAACCCAGGAAGCCTCTTCCGACCAGACAAACATCCGGTATCCAAAATAAACCCCCGCCGCCACGATCACCGCATCAAAAGTGGCCCAGATCGGCCAGGGCATTTCCAAAAACATGTTCCCCAACTTGCCGAAACCACTCTGTCGGGGCGAAGGCAGAGAAGGAGCTACCAACCGCAAAGGTGGGGGCGCCTCCTTGGAACCGCCTCCTACTGCAACGGATTGCTTGAACACGATATCACTTGATGTTGAATCAAGACCCACAATTCACTCCCCAACAGTATGATTATTGGGGTTATCGGCGCGATACGGTGAACAGGTAAGTTATTAGCCATGCTTGTGATAAGGAAATTGACCTCGCCTTAACAGGGAAAGTCCGAAAAACAACACGCCTTCCTGTAGGAACGCTTGGATGTCTGATTTGTCTTAACTATCGGACCTTTATGAATAACCCTTCGCCGATATTACTCCCAAATATCCAGATATAAATGGAGACACCTTCCCAAATGCCGATAACAATAAAAAGGATTTTGCCAAATAAGGGAGTATGGTGATGCGCGGCCGAAAATGCTTACCCCTCAAATGGATTTATCTTCCCCTCCTGCCAATGGTGGCTTTTGTACTTTCCGGTTGTGCCCAAAGCGAACCCACATTGAAAGTTTACAGCGGCCCTACCCTGGCCCGTGAAAATCTCGGCGTGGGCGAACTGTCCTGCGGTAAAACCGGACACGTCGTCTTGCAGGATGAACCAACTACCGGCTGCTTTCCCCTCGCTTTAGCGGTGGCCCGCTTGGAAACCCCTGATTGGTACCAACAGATGAAATGTGCCGACCCCAATAGCTGGCAGTTGGCCACCATTCCCTCGGCCCAGGCCAGCCGTTGGAACAGCTTGTTTAATACCATGAGCAATGTACGCGAGGTCGTGCTTTTGGATCGACTGTCCGTCCGCAATCCTGGAACCGAAGTGAAAACGGCGGAAATTGTACGGGCCGCCGCCGAAGCCGAAGCCTCCTTGTGTTTGATCTACGGACCGGCCGAAGCTCCCGATGACTACGCCGCCTTTATGGGCGTCATTGTGGATACCGCCTCCGGCAAACCCGTCGCTTTTGCCAAGGCTGACGCCGGCCGCTGCGATGCCGATCCCCCTCATCCCGATAAATGGAAAGAAGACCTCTCATACCTCGATCCAAACACGCTGGCTATGCGCAAATTCGAAAAACAGGTCCGTACCTGCGTACTCGAGTTGATCCGTAACGATCAGCCGGCTACCACTACCCGGCCAAGCCCGTGGCTGGGCGTCGAGCCTGATTATGAAGATCGGCCAATGTTAATCTTGCCCGATAGGCCGGATCAGTAAAAACAAAGGTAATCTATTTTTTCGATATGGCCCATCGAGCAACAACCCGCCGCTCAAATTGATTGACAGCCCGGGTTGTCCCCCAATATTCGCAATGTGTTACCCGGCGGCACTATATCTGCTATCCCCAACGCCTCCCTTCCTGTTGAACATAATCACTTTACCCGTACGGAAATATTAATATCATCTATGCCCAGGAACAGGCTTGCGAAACCAAGTTCTTACCCTGCAAAATGTTGGTGGGAATTGAAACGAGAAATCAAACCGAAGTCAGTCTAATATAATAGACGAAGAAAGTCCAAAAGGATTTACCATGCCCAACAAAAAATCTCACCACAAAAAGAATACGGAATTATTCGACACCGGTCATGAAAAAGCCCTCGAACAAATGTACGCTTGCCTCACGGAGCATGGCTTCCTCGCCAGCACCATCCAACGAACAAACTACCGCCGCGTGTGGGGACGCGACGGTTGTATTATCAGCTTGGCTGCCCTTTTATCCGCCCAAAAAGAATTGATCGAAGGAGCACGCCGAACCCTTGAAACACTGGCCTATTTCCAGGGAAACCACGGCGAAATCCCCAGCAATGTCGATCCCTGTACTGGGCGTGTCAGCTATGGCGGAATGGCTGGCCGCGTCGATGCAAATCTATGGTTCATTATCTGCTGCGGTCAGTATTGGCGGAAAACCCAAAATGAACAATTCCTCGAGAAAATGATCAAACCCTTGCAGGATATCCACTTTCTCCTCGGTGCGTGGGAATTCAACAATCGCGGACTCCTCTATGTCCCCCTCACCGGTGACTGGGCGGATGAATATATCCATAACGGGTATGTACTTTATGACCAGTTGCTCTACCTGCAGGCCATGCGGGAATTGATGAACATCTATCGTTGCTGGCATGATTCCGAAGACCATCATCTTCGCGCCCGCATGAATCGCTTGAAACATTTAATCCGGGCTAACTACTGGTTCTCCGACAACGAACAAATTCCCGAAGATGTTTATCACGAAATCCTTTATCGAAAAGGCCGACAGGCAGGCCGTCGCTGCTGCGGACGCTATTGGGCCTCTTTTTTCTCTCCCGTTGGTTACGGTTACCGCTTCGATGCCTTATCCAATGCCATCGTCTCCCTCGTCGGAGCTTCGGATACCCGACGCAGCGAGGCCGTCGATCACTATATCGCCGATGAAGTTACCAAAGATCATGATCACCTCAAGCTGCTGCCCGCCTTTCACCCGGTGATTACCCCCAAGGATGACGACTGGGAAGATCTCCAGATGACCTTTTCTTATACCTTTAAAAATAAACCTTACGAATATCACAACGGCGGATTGTGGCCTATGGTCACCGGCTTCTACGTTGCCGATCTCGCTACCCGCGGCAAAACCGACCTCGCTCGTCAATACCTACATGGCATCCATCTGGCCAACGCGATGGAACACGACGGTAAACCCTGGAGCTTCCCCGAATTTATCCACGGCAAAGAATTGAAACCCGGTGGAACCCGTTACCTCGGCTGGAGCGCCGCTGGGGCGGTCATCGGCCACCAGGCCTTGCAAGGTCAGCCGCTGTTCTTAAATTAAATACTTGACCACGATTCGCTGACTATAAAACAAGACACGAAACATTTTGGTTTCCTGAGTTCTGAGATGAACGAGAAATATCCGCATACAGTAATTGCGACAGATGTTAACCTGTTAAACTGGTATACTGGTCCTTGTTGTTGAACCTTTTTGTTCAGAAATTTAACAAAATGGCCGGCGGCAGAGAATATAATACTAACATGAATAAGAATTTACCTCCTTATGCTCAATCGGTTGACACGATCTTCACTTCTTTGGATGTCCATGTTGAACGAGGATTATCCTATACCGAAGTGAACCATCGCCTTGGCCGATATGGCAAAAATCGGCTGCGCGAAACCAAGACCAGACCAGTCTGGAAAATCTACCTCGACCAGTTCAAAAGCATCGTTGTAGTCATTCTGGCGGCCGCCGCTGCATTGGCTTTTGCTTTCGGCGAATGGCCCGAAGGGGTTGCCATCATCGGCGTTATCTGGGTGAACAGCGTGATCGGCTTCGTCAGCGAATGGCGGGCGGTTCGCTCTATGGAAGCCCTGCGGCAAATGGGCTCTCACAAGGTACGGGTCCGCCGCGAAAGTATGGAACGACAAATTCCCTCCGAACAACTGGTCCCCGGAGATATCGTGATCCAGGAAGGCGGCGACGTCGTGCCCGCCGACCTCCGCCTGGTCGAAGCCAACAACCTGAAAGTCAGTGAAGCACCCCTCACCGGCGAATCTGTCACCGTTAGCAAAACCATTGCTCCCGTGGACGCTGACGCACCATTGGCCGATCGCCGTAACATGCTTTACAAAGGAACCACCGTTACCGAAGGCTCCTGTGAAGGCGTGGTCATAGGCACCGGAATGCAAACCGAGCTGGGCCGCATTGCCGAGCTGACCGAACAAACTGAAAAAGAAACCACTCATCTGCAACGCCGCTTAAACCAGCTCGGCAGCAGACTCGCCTTTTTGTCCTTGAGCATTGCCCTGGTTATTGCCGCCCTGGGCCTGTGGGCTGATCAACCCGTGCTCCTCATGATCGAAACCGCCATCGCCCTGGGCGTTGCTGCCATTCCTGAAGGTTTGCCCATCGTGGCTACCATTGCCCTGGCCCGCGGCATGTGGGTGATGGCCAAACGCCATGCTTTGATCGAACAACTCCCCGCCGTCGAAACCCTCGGCTCCACCACCGTCATCTTCACCGACAAAACCGGAACTCTGACCGAAAATCGTATGCAATTACGCCGCCTGGTAACCCCCGCCGGCGATTATCAACTGAATAATAAAAACAACAATCCGGCAAATCTCACCCTTAATCCTCAAAAGAAGGAAATACAGCATCTCGATCCCGCTCGCGAAACGCCGCGGCTTTCCCGCCGGGCCTTGGAAATCAGCGTGTTATGCAGCAATGCCCGCTTGACTGATATCGATGCCGACGGCGAACCCGACGAATACCACGGCGATCCGACCGAAATCGCCTTGCTGCAGGCGGGTTTGGACTTCGGCCTGACCCGGGAAAAGCTTTTGCACGAGCGGCCGGAACAGCGCGAGGTGTCCTTCGATTCCGAAGTGATGATGATGGCTACGTTCCACGATGTCCCCGATGGGTTCGAAGTCGCCGTCAAGGGCTCTCCCCACTCCGTTCTGGAAGCTTGTGATCGAGTGGCGGATGAACAGGGCGACCAGCCGATGGATGATTCGGAAAGGCAAAAATGGCTAGACCAAAGCACCGCCTTGGCCGAAGAAGGCCTGCGCGTGTTGGCCGTAGCGGATAAGAAAACGGATAACGTTGAGGAAGATCCATACACCGGTCTGCGTTTCGTGGGACTGGTCGGATTGCTCGATCCGCCGCGGGCGGGGGTTCGTGAAGCCATCGCCGCCTGCCGCCGGGCGGGCATCGAAGTGGTCATGGTCACCGGCGACCACCCCGCCACAGCGGGGGCTATTGCCCGGGCTTTGGATCTTGCCGGTGATACCAGCGAAGTGATCCATGGCCGCGAGCTGGGCCCGCCCTCCGAAATGACCGAAGAACATCGCCAACGTCTGCTCAACGCCCGCATCTTCGCCCGCGTCAGCCCGGAACAGAAACTGCAACTGCTCGAACTGTTCCAGAAAGCGGGCAACGTGGTGGCCATGACCGGCGACGGCATTAACGATACTCCCGCTCTGAAAAAAGCGGATATCGGCATCGCCATGGGCCGCCGGGGCACCGATGCCGCCCGCGAAGCCGCTGACATGGTCCTCAAGGACGACGCCTTTTCCAGTATCGAAGCCGCCGTTGAACAGGGCCGAATTATCTTCGGCAACATCCGTAACTCCACCATGTTCATGCTCTGTACCAACGTGGCGGAAATACTGGCCGTGGCATTGGCCTCGATCACCGGCTCGCCGCTACCTTTGCTGCCGTTACAAATTCTGTTTCTCAACGTGTTGACCGACGTGTTCCCCGCCATGGCCCTGGTCGTCGGGCCGGGCGATGAAAAAGTTATGGACCAGCCGCCGCGCGACGTGAAAGAGGCGATTATGACCCGCCGCCATTGGTGGTCCGTCGTCGGTTGGGGAGTCGGCATTGCCGCCTGCGTGTTGGGCGGATTGGCCTGGGGGATCAAAGGACTCAATATGGATCCCTTGGAAGCCGTTACCATATCCTTTTTAACCCTCGCCTTTGCCAAACTTTGGTTTGTGTTCAATTTGCGGGACTACGGCACGGGCGTATTGAAAAACAACGTCGTGGGCAATCCGTGGATCTGGGCTTCCCTGGCCTTGTGCGGCAGCATACTTCTGGGCGCGGTTTATCTGCCCGGTTTGTCGCACCTGCTGAGAACCAGTCCGCTCGGTCTGGGCGGCTGGTTGAGCGTTCTGCTGCTGAGCTTGATCCCACTGGTGATTGGCCAATTTGTACTCACCTTTCGCAAGCAGCGGCAGGAAGAATAATCCCTTGCCATAGCGACGTGTCTGGCGACAGTCGGCCATTTTCCCGTACGCCGGCAACGAGACGATGAAAAGCAATGCCCAATCCGCTTGATTAATCATTTTTGGTTCCCTAAACAGTTTAAAGAGGCGAACCCGTATTGTTTTAGGTAGGCGTATGTTTGTGTAGAACCTTTCAAAAGTAATAAGCACAATTAATTGCGGCAGGAAAATTCCATCAAGGCGCGCATATTTTCTTGCGGAGAATGAGCGGGTGTTCACATGACAGCGAAAAAGGGCCAACTGCGGATTGGCACTTCCGGCTATCAGTACGATCACTGGAAAGGGATTTTCTATCCAAGGGATATTCCTAAATCCCGCTGGTTCGGACATTACGCCCGGCACTTCGATACGGTGGAGATCAACAATACTTTTTACAACCTGCCCAAGCCTAAGACTTTTGACGATTGGCGGGAGGCGGCTCCTGAGAACTTTTGTTATGTTTTGAAATACAGCCGTTTCGGCACGCATATCAAAAGGCTGAAGGATCCTGATGATCACGTGAATAAATTTCTGGAGGCGGCCACGCATTTGCGCGGCAAGCTCGGGCCGATCCTGGTGCAGTTGCCGCCCAAGTGGAACCCGGACCTCGAACGTTTGTCGGACTTTTTGAAGGTGACTCCCCGCAAGTACCGCTGGGCGGTTGAATTTCGCGATAAAAAATGGTTGTGTGACGAGGCGTACGGGATTTTGCGCAAGCATAATGTCGCTTTGTGTGTGCATGATTTGATCGAGAACCATCCGCGGGAAGTGACCGCGAACTGGATGTACCTGCGTTATCACGGGGTAAACTATGCGGGGTGTTACTCGCCGCAGGCCTTGTCCGCAGAGGCCCGGCGGATTCGTGATTACCTGGCCGACGGCCTGGACGTGTTCGCGTATTTCAACAACGATGCCGAAGGTTACGCCGTGCAGAACGCGATGGACCTGCGGCGATACGTGTTGGAAAAATAAGTCGAGGATTTGCATCACGTTGTCAGGTTCAGGCCATTCCACTTTGTGTATAGATTTTGTCGGTTCGGTTTTATCCATCATCATTATTTATTATGAACCATGCCGGGGATCATCGCGGTTTTGGTTGGCAGCGGGGGCAGAAGTAAGTGGTTCGTCCGGCGAGTTTGGAAGTTTTTAATGGTTCGTGGCAGCGGGGACATTGGCCGGCCTTGATGCGGTAGTGCAGCAGCCAGTCCGTGGGCATCTTTTTGGCATTCGGTTGGCTTGCGATGGCGGTGTTCAATACGTGCTGCATGCAATCGTAAAGGCGGTCAAGCGTTTTATCGTTGAGTTCGTTGGCGGAGCGGGCAGGATGCAGCCGGGACTGGTAGAGCGTTTCGTCGGTATAGATATTACCCATGCCCGCGATATTCGATTGGTTCATGAAAAAGGATTTGAGCGAGCCGCGGCGTTTGGTAACTAGATTTTTGAAACTTCGGCGGGTAATGCTCAAGGCGTCGGGTCCCAGTTTTTCTTGTTTGATCATGTCGTTGAAATCGTTGACCAATTGAATGCGGCCCAGGCGCCGCTGATTGGCGAAAGCGTAATGATAACCATTTTCGAAGGTGATCAGCAGGCGGGTAAATCGTGGCGCGTCATCAGGGTTTTTAACGTATCCAGGTTGGCCGGTCATCCCGAAGTGCAAAACCAGCCAACCGTTGTCGGACAGTTGCAGGCCGAGGTATTTTCCATGCCTGGAGGCGCTTTCGAAGGAACGATCTTTCAAAGTCTGGAGGAGCTTTTTTCGGCTGGTTTTGTGGAGCAGCTGGGTATCCTGCAGGTCCACTTTGGTGATCCGCTGATGTAAGGCGGTGGACTCGGCATATCGTTTAAAGTATTCGACGTCGGGCAGTTCAGGCATGATGGAAGCTCCTATGAATTGAGCATTTCGTAAATGATTTTATGAGGGGAACTGGGTGTAAAAGAAGGGGCCAGGCATGGGCCGAGTGGGTGTTTGAGGGGTCGAAATGAGCTTGGAAATGGGTTGAAAATGGTTTGAAAATGGGTTTGTTTTCGGGTGTTCCGTTCGGGGGAATTTTTGTTGTAAATCCATTTGGCAGTGGGGTTTATGAGCGATTTTCGAATGGGTTTGTT